>JAITXR010000328.1 GCA_031284665.1 Paludibacter sp. | reverse complement strand
ACAAACAGACGCTTAACGCAGTTGGCGCAACAGTTTTGAATGTGATTTATAATGAATAACAGGGCATAGCACAAAAAAAAGCAGGGCATATACAATACGTCCTGCTTTTTAATTGTTACTTGAATTTATTCTGCAATCAAACTCGCTTTCCCTTCTGATAAAATAGCATCAACCACCGCAAACGCTGTCATATCAACAATGCTGCGAACAGAACTTTCTACATCAAGGATATGAATGGGTTTGTTTAATCCCATTTGAATAGGTCCGATGCTTTCGCCAACACCCATTTGCACAAGCATTTTATGCGCGGTGTAAGCCGAAGTTAAATTTGGGAAAATCAGCGTATTAACATCTTTTCCGGCTATTTTTGAAAATGGATATTTTTTATCTCGCAATTTTTTATTGAGTGCAAAATTAGCCTGCATCTCGCCGTCAATCTGCATTTCGGGACATTCTTTGTGCAAAGTATCAATCACTCTGTGGATACTTGCGGGGCTGCCGTCTTTGTCAGAGCCAAAATTTGAGTACGAAAGCATTGCCATCACAGGTTCTTTGATAAAATATTTCACTGTGTTGTAAGTCAGTTTGGCAATATCAACCAGCGTTTCCTCATCGGGGTGGCGGTTGAAGTGCGTATCTGCAAAGAAATACATACCCTTTTTGGTGTTCAGAATGTGCATTGCAGCAACGTTTTTCAAGCCTTCGCGCACACCAATAACCTCTTTTGCCGTTTGAATAAGTTCTGTATATTTGGTATAAACGCCTGTAATTAAGGCATCTGCCATTCCGCATTCTACCATCATCATTCCAAAATAATTTCGGCTAAACATTTTGTCGTAAGCCTCGTTGAAGTTCATTCCCTCTCGTGCAAGTTTGGCAGAAAGTCGCGTTGCAAATTCGGTGCGGCGTGTTTCTTCGCGGTCGTGGCGCAGGTTTACAATTTCAATTCCCGTCAGGTCAATGCCGTTTTCGGCAGCCACACTTGCTATTTTTTCTTCGTTACCCAAAAGAATTGGTTGGCAAATGCCCATAGAGAGTGCGCGTTGAGCGGCTTTGAGCATATTTACGTGCAAAGATTCGCTGAACACCACACGTTTGGGATTGCGGCGGGCAACATCGTAGATATGCCGCAGCAAAGCACTGTCGTTGCCCATCATTTTGCGCAAAAACGCCTTGTATTCCTGCCAATCGGTTATTTGCTTGCGTGCCACACCCGATTCCATAGCGGCTTTTGCCACTGCCGGAGCAACAGTTGTAAGCAATCGCGGGTCGTTGGGTTTTGGAATAATATATTCTTTGCCAAAATTAATTTTTTTGATGCCATAAGCCGAATTGACAATGTCAGGAACGGCTTTTTTCGCCATTTCGGCAATTGCCTTGACGGCAGCCACCTTCATTGCCTCGTTAATTTTCGTTGCGCGACTGTCCAGTGCGCCTCTGAAAATATATGGAAATCCCAGCACATTATTAATTTGGTTGGGATAGTCGCTACGTCCTGTGGCAAAAATAATATCCTTACGGGCTTCCATCGCATCTTCGTAGGTAATTTCGGGATTGGGATTGGCAAGCGCAAACACTATTGGATTAGCATTCATCGTGCGCACCATTTCCTTTGTCAGCACCCCAGCCACCGACAATCCAACAAATACATCGGCATCTTTTACCGCTTCGGCAAGGGTAGTAATTTCGCGCGAAGTGGCGAAAGGTTTTTTTCTGCTGTTCAAATCGGTGCGTTTGGTGCTGATAACTCCTTTTGAATCAAGCATCACAATATTTTCGAGCCGTGCTCCAAGTGCCATATAAAGCAAAGTGCAGGAATTGGCAGCCGCACCGGCACCATTGACCACAATTTTTACGTCTTCAATCTTTTTCCCAATCAGTTCCAAAGCATTGAGCAATCCTGCCGTTGAGATAATTGCCGTTCCGTGCTGGTCGTCGTGCATAATCGGAATGTCGAGTTCTTCTTTCAGACGTTCTTCGATTTCAAAACATTCGGGTGCTTTGATGTCTTCCAAATTGATACCGCCAAAAGTTGGCGAAATAGCCTTCACAATTTCTACAAATTTTTTCGGGTCTTTTTCGTTGATTTCAATATCAAAAACATCTATTCCGGCAAAAATTTTGAACAACAATCCTTTGCCTTCCATCACAGGTTTTCCGGCAAGTGCGCCAATGTCGCCCAATCCCAAAACCGCTGTGCCATTGGATATTACGGCAACAAGATTTCCTTTTGAAGTATAGTCGTAGGCGGTATTTTCGTCTTTTTCGATTTCGAGGCAAGGTTCCGCCACGCCCGGCGAATAAGCAAGCGAGAGGTCAAGTTGTGTACTGTGAGGTTTTGTGGGCACAACCTCAATTTTTCCGGGCTTTCCGCCCAATGCGTGATAGTTCAGCGCATCTTCTCTGGTGAATTTTGGCATATTGTAATTGATAGTTATGATTTATCTTGTTAATTTTCAGAGTGCTATTTTTCTAAACACACAAATAATAAAAACGTACAAAATTACTATTTTCTTAGGAAATAGTATCTTATTGTAATGTTAAAGAAAAACAAAGTTGCATTTCATTACACGCAGATACCGTTTGCCTGTGGCAAATGAGAGGCGGGATTTTGCAATTTTCATACTAATTCTTTTCTTATAAACTCTTCCAGAACTTTTTTGTCAGGCAAATTTACTAGATATTTTGAAACAAAAAGTTGATTGTCAATTCCGGTAGTTGCATATCGTGCCAATGTTTCGTTTTTATCACCGCAAAGTATTAGCCCTATTGGAGGGTTATCGCCTTCCGACATTTCATTTTCTGTAAAATAATTCAAATACACATTCATTTGTCCCGCATCTGCGTGGTCAAATTTTCCAATTTTTAAATCAATTAGAAAGTGGCTTTTCAGAATGCGATGATAAAAAACCAAGTCAATTCGATAATGGGTATTGTCGAAGGTAATCCGTTTTTGTCGAGCTTCAAAGCAAAAGCCTGTGCCAAGTTCAATCAAGAAATGTTGTAAATTATTTAAAATGGCTTGTTCCAATTCCGACTCGCTATACTCTGTTTTTTCCTCCAAACCGAGAAATTCCAAAAAATATGGGTCGCGAATTACATCTACATTTTGAGCAGGTTTTTGGTTTTTAAATTTCGCAATGATTGATTCTTTGTTTTTAGATAGCCCTGTCCGAATATACAAGGCGGTGTCCATTGCACGTGCCAATTCCCTGACACTCCAATTGTTTTTTATCGTTTCTACTTCATAAAACAGGCGTTCCAAAGGGTCGTTTTTTCGCAATAATTCTACAAAATGCGTAAAACTTAAACGAGAAAGAAATATTTCGGAAGGTATTGGATATTCTTCTTGTAATTTGGCAGATGCTGTTTGCTGAATTGAAAAACCCTCAAAAGCGGTAATAATAACATCTTCCACTTTTGCCTGTTTGAATTCGCGGGACACTGACCCGCGAATTGTATCATGTTGATATTCGGGCGTTTGTAATTCGGGGGTCACTGACCCCCGAATTGGTAATGGTTTAATTGACGAGGTAGAAATTGCTTTTTCAAAATTGGCAGTTACTGCCTGCCGAATTTGAGGATAAACCATATAAAATGTCCTGCAACTTCTTAATGTGCGCAAATCCAAACCTTTAATTCCTTTGGCTTTTATCTTTTTAGCCATATTTTCAAGCAATTTAGTACCATACTGTGCGCGGTCTTCGCCATTTTGCTCAAATTCTACAATGTAATTCCCAATAATCCAATTGCGAATAGTAAGGTTTTGATTAACAGACCTTTGTGCGTTTTCTTGCAATAGATAATGTGTTTGATAAACATTGTCTATTAATTTGTCAAAATTATTTTGCTTTGTTACTGCCATGCTGCAATAGAATTATTTTTCATCTTTTTTTCGACTGTGCAAAAAACATAATCATGTGTCGCAACAGCTGTTATCGTCGTACAAAATTACTATTTTCTTAGGAAATAGTATCTTATTGTAGTGTTAAATAAAAATAAAGTTGTATTGTGATTTCTTCCTCCACTCTATTATCATAGACAAATCTTATGTATTAATAGATAAAAACTATTTTCATACTACACGAATTTTGTCTAACTTTGCAAAAGAGAAATCAAAACAATAGCAATAATAAATAACTAATTATAAATCAACTAATTAAATTAAAGTATGAAAAGTATTAAAGGAACCAAAACAGAAAAAAACCTGCTAACAGCATTTGCAGGTGAAAGTCAAGCACGTACGCGTTACACTTTTTTTTCGAGAGCAGCGCAAAAAGAAGGTTTTGAACAAATAGGAGCTATTTTCTTGGAAACAGCAGAACAGGAAAAAGAACACGCCAAGAAATTTTTCAGTTACTTGGAAGGTGGCATGGTAGAAATTACGGCTTCGTATCCTGCGGGAGTTGTTGGCACTACTGCCGAAAACTTATTGGCTGCTGCCAATGGCGAGCACGAAGAATGGGCTGCCGACTATCCGCATTTTGCCGATGTGGCTGACGAGGAAGGGTTTCCTGCTATTGCCAACACTTTCCGCAAAATAGCATTGGTAGAAGCAGAGCACGAAAAACGCTACCGCCGTTTGTTGGAGCGTGTGGAAACCGAACACGTTTTTGTTCGCGACAGCGAAACAACGTGGCAGTGTCGCAACTGCGGATACGTGCATCACGGCAAAGAAGCACCGGGAGCTTGCCCTGCATGCGCACACCCACAAGCATTTTTTGAAGAAGAAAAACAAAATTACTAATTTTGCCTTCTGAAATCATTCTTAAACCCACCATTGCATTGAGAACAAATGCAGTGGTGGGTTTTGTTGGTATCGAAAAAAAATGACAAAATGTAATTTTTTGATAAAAAAACCGTTTGTAATAAGTGAAAATTACATAAGTTAAGTAGATAAGAAGTTAGGTAGATAAAATAAAGACAAGAAGTGAAAAATTAATGACTAACGACTGATGACTTTACAACTTTATAAACTTTAAGAACTAAATGTATCGAAAAATAAGCAATTTATTACGTCAAGGAAGCGAAAGAACTTTTGAGGCAAAAAAGAATATCATTCTCTCGTTTATGTTCAAGGGATTGGGGATTGTGGTTTCCTTTTTGTTGGTGCCACTCACTTTGCACTATCTGAACACCAGCGAGTATGGTATTTGGCTCACTTTGAGTTCTATCCTCACATGGGTTAATTATTTTGACATTGGACTCTCGAACGGATTGCGCAACAAATTGGCGGAAGCCTTGTCGCTCGGTGATAACAAATTAGCCAAAACATACGTTAGTACCGCTTTTGTGCTGTTGGCAATGATAGTGCTGGCGTTTTTTATCATTTTTTTTGTTGCAAGTTTTTTTCTTCATTGGGATACTATTCTGAACACTGCACCTACCCAGCGCGAGATGTTAGGAAAATTAGTGATAATTGTTTTTGCTTTTTTCTGTTTGCAATTTATTTTCAAAATCGTTGGCACTATTCTTATTGCCAACCAAAAACCAGCCTATAACGATTTGTTGTTTGTGGCGGGCAATCTTTTGTCGCTTGTTGTTATTTTCATTCTCACAAGGCTCACTGCGGGCAATCTTGCTTATGTTGCTGTAACATTTTCGGCTGCGCCGGTGGTAGTTTTTGTTGTTGCCTGCGTGGTGCTGTTTTTCGGAAAATACAAATTTTTACGCCCCTCCATTAGTGCTGTTCGTTTTGAATATGCAAAAGGACTTGTGGGTTTGGGCTTGCAGTTTTTTATAATCCAATTGGCGGTGTGTGTCGTTATTTATTCTTCCACAAACATTATTATAGCACAATTATTTGGCAGCGAGAGCGTTACTATATACAACATTGCCTTTAAATATTTCAGCGTGCTGATAATGCTTTATACCATTGTGATAACGCCTTTTTGGACTGCTGCCACCGATGCTTATGCCAAAAATGAGCTGGAATGGATTCGCTCTTCTATAAAAAAACTGTTAATTATTTTTGCGGTTTTTATGGCAATCATTGTTTTTATGATTTTTTTTGCCAATATATTTTACCGCATTTGGGTGGGGGCAAGTATTGCTGTGCCGCTATCATTGTCGGCTATGGTGGCTTTTTATACAGCCATTTACATTTGGAGCAATACTTTTATTTATTTTATTAATGGAATAGGCAAAATTCGTTTGCAACTTTACATAACAGTTACAATGGCGATATTGTATATTCCGATGGCGATATATTTTGGTAAACTGTGGGGCGTGAATGGCGTGGTTTTTGCAACAGCAATCAGCCAAATTCCGGTATCTATTTTTATGCCGTTACAATGTGTCAAATTATATTCCAACAAGGCAAAAGGGGTATGGAATAAATAAACGATGTGAGGGAAAACAATGGAAAATAATTGTCCTAAAATAAGCATAATAACAGTAGTTTTCAACAACGTTTCGCAAATAGAAGAAACGATTTTGAGCGTTGTCAATCAAACATATTCAAATATTGAGTATATTGTGATTGATGGCGGAAGCACTGACGGCACGGTAGATATTATAAAAAAATATGCCGAAAAAATCACCTATTGGATAAGCGAGCCCGACGGCGGCATTTACCATGCAATGAACAAAGGCGTGGAAAAAGCAAGCGGCGAATGGGTTACAAATGTAAATGTGGGCGATGTGCTGCTGGAAATTCCTGTCGATGTGTTGCAAACGCTCGATGCGGACAAATACGATGCGTTATGCGGAAGCGTGGTGCTGGACAATAAAAAAATCATTAAACCGCAATTTAATTGGAAAATATTGATTTTCAACACATTGCCTCATCAAGGACTATATTACAACCGAAAAAAACTGTATGCAAAATACGATGTAAAATACAGCGTATATGCCGATTTTGCATACAATATTGGAATGTACCAACGAAAGCAAAAAGTTTATCTTACAGATAAAATCCTGTGTTTACACACCGCAGATGGCATTTCAAACAATAGGCAAAGTTCAAAAGAATTGTTTGCACTGATAAAAGAACAAAATGGCTGGTTTTTTGAAGTTCTATCTTTCATTTATTTCAAATATCAAGGTTTGAAATTTCGCATTGCAACTGTTATTTCCGCTATATGCAAAGAAAAATCGAAAAAAAATATGTAATTTTGCAAAACTTTTTTCAGCAAAGTTATAAGGACTTTGGCTCGGTTGGAAAAATGGGAGAAGATAATTTGTAAAGTTCCCTATTGAAAATATTTTTGTAAAATGATAAAATTTAGAATACTCGTTGTTGTGTATAAAAAATTGCCCTTTGAATCTTCTACGATTAAAGCTTTAATCGACATAAAAGATAAAATTAGCAATGATGTAGAAATTGTGATTTGGGACAATTCTCCTGACTTGCTGGACGAACATTCGCAACAGGAATTTGA
Source organism: Paludibacter sp. (assembly GCA_031284665.1). Lineage (GTDB taxonomy): Bacteria > Bacteroidota > Bacteroidia > Bacteroidales > Paludibacteraceae > JAITXR01. The sequence continues at coordinate 2,057 of JAITXR010000328.1, read as the reverse complement.
GAAAAAGATAAGTGGATTTAACTATTTGTACATTGCCGACGGCAAAAACACGCCTTTGTCGGCGATTTATAACCAGATAATCGGCACAAGCCATTTCGACGAATACCTTGTGATTTTTGACGATGATACATCGTTCGATTTTAACTATTTTGCAACCCTCACAAAAGCAATTTCGCAATATCCGCACATTAATTTGTTTTTGCCTTTGATAAAGTACAAAGAACAAATTGTAAGCCCTGCTAACCAAGTGCTGTTCAGGGGAAGTTATTGGAAAAAGAAAAAAACAGGCGTGTTGAAGTCGAAGAGGATTACGGCAATTAACAGCGGAATGGCAATTAGCACCAACTATCTGAAAACCAAGTTCAAAGGATACAACGAAAAACTTAAATTTTACGAGACCGATAATTATTTTATGTATCAATTTTCAAAAGACAGTGATTGTTTGTTTGTGATGGATATTGAACTTAATCATATTTTGAATTTTTACGAAGATATTTCAATTACCGAAAAGTTGGACAGATACAGGCAGCAGCGCGAGGGCTTTTTGATTAATATGAAAGAAAGAAACTTTTTCGTGTGTACGATGGCGCGTTTATATTCGTTCTTGGTTTCTGTAAAATTATCATTGAAATATTCTGATATTCGTTTTGTTTATAAAAGCAGCTTGTAATTATGTCGTACGATGATTTTTTTTATTTGTTTTACAACCATATATCTCTTTATCTACTTTCGTTGGTAATGAGTGCTGCGTTGCTACTTGTTGTGTTTGTGAAAACGCACAAGAGTTTTTTAGACCCCCTGTTCTTCAATTTAGTGATGGCAGTACTTGCCAATGCAGTACCGATATTTCTATTTTTGACCGATACCATTACCGAGAGTGTGTTTGTGTATGTGTTGGTTGCCGAAACCTTGTTTTGGGTGGGTTTTTTGATGTTTTACAAAAAAGAAAATGTATTTAAAAACGCAGAGATAGAAGAAGACGAAAACAATGATTTCCGCTTGTTCTTGGCTTATTTGTCCTTGTTGGTTGTGCTCAAACTGTTGATATACACCTTTGTAGAAATACCATTGTTTTCGGAAAAAAGCAGGTTAGAGGTTTTTGCCAATTCGGGCGGCTTGGGTTTGTTGGAACGGCTGTCTTCTTTCCCTTCTTTCTTTTGTTCGTTTTACGCCTTCCAACTTTACGACAGACGCGGCAAATATCGTTGGCTGGCTATTATTGCGCTGTCGTTGGTGGCTCTTTTCTCCATTCTATCGGCATCTAAAGGGGCTGTGCTGATAATTGTTGCCGGATATTTCTATTACAACCATTTTTATATGGAAAAAAATCCGTCATTGAAAATTATCATCAAATATACGCCGATATTATTGCTTGTGCCCTTGTTGATATTGTATGTGCAGCAAGATGACGAATCGCCAATAATGGCATTGATGGCATTGATGGTGCGATTAGTGTCCAGTGGCGATGTGTATTTTATGTCGCTTCCCGACAATGCCTTCGATTATATAACCATCAACAATAAAATTATGTATTTTTTCAGTGGCTTACTTGCGCCACTGCGCTTTATTGACATAACAGATGTAGATAGTGCAATTGGGTATCAATTGTCGTGGAATATATATCCAATGTCAGATGGAGCATCAGGACCGAATACCCGAACGCCTATTTTGAGTTGGATTTTCTTTAGTTGGTACGGAGTGTTTTTTTCATTCATTATTGGAGCAATAGTTTCATTTTTATATAATAAAATTTCGATGCTGTTTTCGCGAGGAATTGTCAATTATGCAATAGTTGCTTATTTGCAATACACCTTAATTGCCTTTATAACCGACCCCGTGCTTGGTGTGGGGTTGATGTTTGATGTTTTCATCAATTTGGCTTTGTTTATTGTTATCTATTTGGCAATTAACAAAACAATTACCAGAACAGTATATGACTAACAAGGCTTTATGAAAATTATTTTCGACAATATAATTTTTTCACTTCAAAGAGCAGGCGGTATCTCTATTGTGTGGAAAGAACTGATTTCGAGAATCGTCAGTTCCGATTTGTTGTG
>JAITXR010000325.1 GCA_031284665.1 Paludibacter sp. | reverse complement strand
AAATTATAATAATTAATTTGCTTCTAATTCCGTTAATTCCTCTTGTCCTTCGGAATCCATAATGTTACGTTTCATTTCGATTTTGCGCTCGTATTCTTCGCGTGAATAGACAATCAGTTTGTCAAATTCGCGCTGACCTGTACCAGCCGGAATGAGATGTCCGCAAATTACATTTTCTTTCAAACCTTCGAGGCGGTCAACTTTGCCGTTAATTGCAGCATCGTTCAACACTTTTGTAGTTTCTTGGAATGATGCAGCCGACATAAAGCTTGAAGTCTGCAACGCAGCACGAGTAATTCCTTGCAAAATCTGATTTGAAGTAGCAGGAATAGCGTCGCGGGTTTCTACAATCTGAAGGTCGCGGCGTTTGAGCATACTGTTTTCGTCGCGCAATTTGCGAGGTGCAATTATCTGACCGGCGCTAAGCGTTTCGGAATCACCTGCATTTGTAATAACTTTTTTACCCCAAATGCGGTCGTTTTCTTCCATAAAATCGTTTTTATAAACAATTTGTTTTTCGAGGAAACGAGTGTCGCCCTGTTCAATAATTTCAACTTTACGCATCATTTGTCGAACAATTACTTCAAAATGTTTGTCGTTGATTTTTACACCCTGCAATCTATATACATCCTGTACTTCGTTTACAATATAGTCCTGAACGGCAGTTGGTCCCTTAATCATAAGAATATCCGAAGGTGTAACTGCTCCGTCGGAAAGCGGCGTACCGGCACGCACAAAGTCATTTTCCTGCACAAGTATCTGTTTTGACAGCGGAATAAGGTATTTTTTAATTTCACCTGTTTTGGAAGTAACGCTCAATTCACGATTACCGCGTTTGATTTTTCCAAAATTCACTTCGCCATCAATTTCGGCAACAATTGCGGGATTTGACGGATTTCGTGCCTCGAAAAGTTCGGTAACACGAGGCAAACCTCCTGTTATATCACCGGCTTTACCAACAGCACGAGGAATTTTAACAAGCATTTCTCCTACTTTGATTTTTGAGTCGTTGTCCAAAATAAGGTGAGCACCCACAGGCAAGTTGTAAGTACGCAAAATATTGCCGGCTTTGTCCAAAATATGTGCGCTTGGAATTTTGCTCTTGTCTTTCGATTCGATAATGATTTTTTCTTTCAAGCCGGTTGCCTCGTCGGCTTCGGTTTTGAAAGTTACATTTTCGACAACATCTTCAAAAGCAATTTTTCCTTCGTTTTCCGAAATAATAACGGCATTAAAAGGATCCCATTCGCAAATTGTTTGACCTTTGCTTACTATATCTCCATTTTTGACATACAGTTTTGAGCCGTAAGGAATATTGTGTACTGTAAGAGCAATCCCTGTATTAATATCAATTACACGCATTTCGGTCAGACGGCTCACTACCACTTCGAGTGGTTTGTTGTTTTCGTCCGAAGAAGTAACTGTGCGAAGTTCGTCAAATTCGATACGTCCGTCGTAGCGAGTAACAATTTTTGATTCGGCTCCAACGTTCGAAGCCACACCACCGACGTGGAATGTACGCAAAGTTAACTGTGTTCCCGGCTCGCCGATTGACTGAGCAGCGATAACGCCTACTACTTCGCCCATCTGCACCATTTTTCCGGTAGCAAGATTACGCCCGTAGCATTTTGCACAAACACCTTTTTTCGATTCGCAAGTAAGTACCGAGCGAATTTCAACTCGTTCAATTGGTGATTCTTGTATCTGTTTTGCTAATTTTTCGGTAATTTGTTCGCCCGACGACACTATCAATTCGCCTGTAAGCGGATTGTAAATATCGTGAACAGAAACACGACCTAAAATACGTTCGTAAAGCGACGAAACTACTTCTTCGTTATTTTTCATTTCGGTAGCAATAAGTCCACGCAATGTACCACAATCCTCTTCGGAAATTATTACATCGTGCGAAACGTCAACCAAACGACGTGTAAGATAACCGGCATCAGCAGTTTTCAAAGCAGTATCAGCCAAACCTTTACGTGCACCGTGAGTTGAAATAAAGTATTCCAACACCGACAAACCTTCCTTAAAGTTCGACAAAATAGGATTTTCAATAATCTGTCCACCTTCGGCGCCACTCTTTTGAGGTTTTGCCATCAATCCACGCATACCTGACAACTGACGGATTTGCTCCTTGCTACCACGTGCGCCCGAATCGAGCATCATATATACTGAATTAAAGCCTTGATTGTCAGACGAAAGTTGTTTCATTAATATATCCGACAGACGCGAATTTACATGTGTCCAAACGTCAATAGTTTGATTATAACGTTCGTTATTGGTAATGAAACCCATTTCGTAGTTTTGGCGGATAGCATCTACTTCGGCGTTTCCTTCCTTCACAAGTTTTACTTTTTCTTCGGGGATAATTACGTCTCCAAGGTTAAACGACAAGCCACCTTTGAAAGCCATATAATAACCCAAATCTTTAATATCGTCAAGGAATTGAGCGGTACGTGCCACTCCACAAGCCTCTATCACATTTCCAATAATATCGCGAAGTGATTTTTTCGACAATAAAACGTTTATATATCCCACTTCGACGGGCACATTTTTGTTAAACAAAATACGCCCAACGGTAGTTTCAAACAGTTGTGTAACTTTTTGTTCGTTTTCCAAAGTTGTCATACGCACTTTAATCAAAGCGTGCAAGTCAACTTTATGTTCGTTGTATGCAATTTCTGCTTCTTCGGGTGAATAAAACACAAGTCCTTCGCCCAAAGCACCGGGTCGCGGTTTTGTAATATAATACAATCCCAACACCATATCTTGCGAAGGCACAGTAATAGGTGCGCCGTTGGCAGGATTTAAGATATTATGCGATGCCAACATCAACATTTGTGCTTCGAGAATTGCATCATTGCCAAGCGGTAAGTGAACAGCCATCTGGTCGCCATCGAAGTCGGCATTGAACGCCGTACACGAAAGCGGGTGCAACTGTATTGCCTTACCTTCAATCATTTTTGGTTGAAAGGCTTGAATACCCAAGCGGTGCAAAGTCGGAGCACGGTTAAGCAACACCGGATGTCCCTTCATTACATATTCCAAAATATCCCAAATAATTGGGTCTTTACGGTCGATAATTTTTTTTGCCGATTTTACGGTTTTTACAATGCCGCGGTCGATTAACTTGCGGATAATAAATGGTTTATAAAGTTCGGCAGCCATATCTTTTGGCAATCCACATTCGTGCATTTTGAGTTCCGGACCTACTACGATAACCGAACGAGCCGAATAATCCACACGTTTACCGAGCAAATTCTGGCGGAAACGTCCTTGCTTACCTTTCAAACTGTCCGACAAAGATTTGAGCGGGCGATTTGATTCTGTTTTTACGGCACTTGATTTGCGCGAATTGTCGAAAAGTGAATCGACAGCCTCTTGCAACATACGTTTTTCGTTACGCAGAATTACTTCCGGTGCTTTAATTTCGAGCAATCGTTTCAAGCGATTATTACGAATTATAACACGTCTGTAAAGGTCGTTCAAATCCGAAGTCGCAAAGCGACCACCATCCAAAGGCACGAGTGGGCGCAATTCGGGAGGAATTACGGGGACAATTTTCATAATCATCCATTCCGGGCGGTTACGATGACGTGCTGAACGGAAAGATTCTACAACTTGTAAACGTTTCAAAGCCTCGTTTTTACGTTGTTGCGAACCATCTTTGTCGGCTCTGTCGCGCAATTCGTACGAAAGGCTGTCTAAATCTAATCGGGCGAGCAAATCGTAGATTGCTTCTGCACCCATTTTTGCTATAAATTTGTTTGGGTCGCTATCGTCAAGTTGTTGATTTTCACGAGGAAGAGCATCAATAATATTAAAATACTCGTCCTCGTTAAGAACTTCATAATTCACGATATTATCGCCATTATCGGCTATTCCGGCTTGAATGATTACATATTTTTCGTAATAAATTATTGCATCTAATTTTTTTGCAGGCATCCCAAGCAAATAGCCAATTTTGTTAGGCAATGAGCGGAAATACCAAATATGCGCCACCGGCACTACCAAACGAATATGTCCTGTTCTTTCACGTCGAACTTTTTTCTCAGTAACTTCCACACCGCAACGGTCGCACACAATACCTTTGTAGCGAATACGCTTGTATTTTCCGCAATTACATTCGTAGTCGCGCGTGGGACCAAAAATGCGTTCGCAAAACAACCCATCGCGTTCGGGTTTATATGTACGATAATTAATTGTTTCGGGTTTTAGCACTTCCCCGCTCGACAATTTCAGTATTTCTTCGGGCGAGGCAAGCCCAATTGAAATTTTGCTGAAATTTGTTTTTGTTTTATTTTCTGTCTTAAAAGCCATATCTTAATGAGTTTGTAAAGTTTTAGTTCGTAAAGTTTTAAGTTTGTATAATCGGGAAGTTTGCTTATTTTACAAACTTCCCAAACTTTATAAACTTTTTTAATCAAGGTTGATACTCAATCCCAGACCGCGCAATTCGTGCAAAAGCACGTTGAGCGATTCGGGTAATCCGGGTGTTGGCATTGGGTCGCCTTTGACGATTGCTTCGTATGTTCTGGCACGTCCGGTTACATCATCGGATTTTACAGTAAGTATTTCTTGCAAAATATGTGCTGCTCCAAATGCTTCTAATGCCCAAACTTCCATTTCACCAAAACGCTGACCGCCAAACTGAGCCTTACCACCAAGTGGTTGCTGAGTAATAAGCGAGTATGGACCGATTGAACGTGCGTGCATTTTGTCTTCCACCATGTGCCCAAGTTTTAGCATATAAATTATGCCTACTGTAGCCGGTTGGTCGAACTTTTCGCCTGTTCCGCCATCGTATAGATAAGTTTTTCCATAACGTGGGATACCTGCTTTGTCAGTCCATTGATTGAGGTCGTCGATGTTTGCACCATCAAAAATTGGTGTTGCAAATTTCACTCCGAGTTCTTTACCAGCCCAACCAAGTACGGTTTCAAAAATTTGACCCAAGTTCATACGCGAAGGTACGCCAAGCGGGTTAAGAACTATGTCCACCGGAGTTCCATCTTCGAGGAAAGGCATATCCTCTTGACGAACAATGCGCGAAACAATACCTTTATTACCGTGCCGTCCTGCCATTTTATCACCAACTCGAATTTTACGTTTTTTGGCAATATATACTTTGGCTGTCTGAACAATACCATTTGGCAGTTCATCGCCTATCGTAATATTGAATTTCTGACGTTTAAGTTGCGCATCTAATTCTTTATACTTTTTCAAGTAATTAAGAATAAGCTGTTTAATCAATTCATTCTTCTTAGCATCGGTAGTCCATTTGTTTAACATTACCGAATTATAGTCAACTTCACGCAGGCGGTCTTCGGTAAATTTACTGTTACGGGCAAACAATTCCGTACCCATAAAATCCTTAACGCCAGCTGAAGTTTTATCTTTAAGCAAAATCATTAATTTTTCAATTAATGTATCTTTTAAGTCTGATGCTTGCGCTACAAAATCCTCGTCTAACTTAGGCATTGTGGCTTTATCAGCAAGTTTTGCCTTACGATTTTTCTGTGCTTTTGAATACAATCGTTTTGATATAACGACACCCGAAAGCGAAGGAGTTGCTTTAAGCGACGCATCTTTTACATCGCCGGCTTTATCTCCAAAAATTGCTCGCAATAGTTTTTCTTCGGGCGAAGGGTCTGATTCTCCTTTTGGAGTAATTTTACCTACAATAATATCACCCGGGTCAACTCTTGCGCCGATACGAATAATACCATTTTCGTCCAAATTGCGAGTAGCATCTTCGCTAACATTCGGAATATCAGCCGTAAACTCTTCTATTCCGCGTTTGGTTTCGCGCACTTCGAGCATTTCTTCCACCACGTGTATGGAGGTAAAAATATCCTCGCGCACTACTCTCTCGTTGATAACAATAGCATCTTCAAAATTGTATCCTTTCCAAGGCATAAATGCCACTTTTAGGTTTTTACCAATTGCAAGTTCACCTTGTTCGGTCGAGAATCCTTCACTCAATATCATACCTTTTTCAACCAATTCGCCTTTACGAACTAATGGACGAAGGTCGATAGTAGTATTCTGATTGGTTTTTTGGAATTTAGCCAACTGATATTCTTTGAGCGAATCCTCAAAACTTACAAATTCTTCGTCGGCGGTGCGGTCGTAGCGTATTTTAATGCTGTTAGCATCCACATATTCTACTACTCCTGTTCCTTCGGCTACAATTTGAGTGCGCGAATCCTGTATTAATTGACCTTCGATACCTGTTCCAACAATTGGAGCCTCGCAACGAAGCAATGGTACTGCCTGACGCATCATATTCGAGCCCATCAATGCGCGGTTAGCATCATCGTGTTCGAGGAAAGGAATTAATGCTGCCGCAATAGAGGCAATCTGCGAAGGCGCAACGTCCATCAAATTTACTTGCTGCGGGTCAACCACAGGAAAATCGGCTTCTTGATGCGATTTTACTTTTGGGAGAATAAATGTACCATCTTCGTTCAACGGTGCATTTCCTTGTGCTACTATCGAATTTTCTTCTTCTTCGGCAGTATAATACTGTATTCCTTCCGGCGACAAATCAACGTGTCCGTTTTTGACTGTACGGTAAGGAGTTTCAATAAATCCGAGTTCGTTAATTTTTGCATAAATACAAAGCGATGAAATAAGACCAATGTTAGGTCCTTCCGGCGTTTCGATTGGGCATAGGCGACCGTAGTGAGTATAGTGCACGTCGCGCACTTCAAAACCTGCGCGTTCGCGGCTCAAACCTCCGGGACCGAGTGCCGATAGACGGCGTTTGTGGGTAATTTCGGCAAGTGGATTTTGTTGATCCATAAATTGCGACAACTGATTTGTGCCAAAAAATGAATTTATTACCGAAGTAATACTTTTTGAATTTACCAAATCGATTGGCGAAAACACTTCATTATCACGCACATTCATTCGCTCGCGAATAGTACGAGCCATACGTACCAAGCCTACACCAAATTGGTTGTAAAGTTGTTCGCCCACAGTACGCACACGGCGGTTACTCAAGTGGTCGATGTCATCCACATCGGCTTTTGAGTTAATAAGTTCGATAAGATATTTAATGATAGCAATAATATCTTCTTTGGTAAGCACTTTTATCTCAGGATTAATGTCGAGTGCAAGTTTACGATTAATACGGAAACGTCCCACATCGCCTAAGTCATAGCGTTTTTCGGAAAAGAAAAGATTATTTATCACTTCTCGTGCCGTAGAATCATCTGCCGGCTCTGCGTTGCGCAGCAAGCGATAAATAGTGTAAACTGCTTCGTGTTCCGAGTTACTTGTATCTTTAAATAAGGTGTTATAAATAATGGTATAATCGGATTGTTTTGTATCCGTTTTGTGTACCAAAATCGACTGTGCACCTGAATCAATAATGTCGTCAATATGTGTTGCATCAAGCACAACTTCGCGTTCAATAATCACACGATTTCTCTCGATACTCGACACTTCGCCCGTATCTTCGTCAACCAAATCTTCAATCCAAGTTTTAAGTACACGTGCGGCTAATGTCCGCCCAACTGCCTTTTTGAGAGCAGTTTTGTTTACTTTAATTTCTTCGGCGAGGTCAAAAATTTCGAGAATATCTTTATCGCTTTCAAACCCAATAGCACGCAAAAGAGTAGTAACCGGCAATTTTTTCTTGCGGTCAATATAAGCGTACATCACATTATTAATATCGGTAGCAAATTCTATCCACGAGCCGCGAAAAGGAATAATTCGAGCCGAATAGAGTTTAGTTCCGTTAGCATGCATACTTTGCCCAAAGAACACTCCCGGCGAACGGTGTAGTTGCGAAACTATTACACGTTCAGCACCATTGATAACAAAAGTGCCTTTTGCAGTCATATAAGGAACCGGTCCGAGATACACATCTTGAATTTGCATCTCAAAATCCTCGTGGTCAGGGTCGGTGCAATAAAGTTTGAGTTTGGCTTTAAGAGGCACGCTGTAAGTTAATCCTCTATAAACACATTCTTCTATCGAATAGCGAGGAGGGTCAATATAATAGTCCAAAAATTCGAGAACAAAATTGTTTCGAGTATCGGCTATCGGGAAATTTTCAGTGAAAACTCTGTAAAGACCTTCAGTTTTTCTTTTTTCAGGCGCTGTATCCATTTGGAAAAAGTCCTGAAATGATTTTAATTGTACTTCAAGAAAATCGGGGTAATTTAGTTGATTTTTAATTGAAGCAAAATTGATTCTCTGGTTTGAATTGTTTGCGGACATTATATTTTGTGAGGTTTTGTTTGCGGAAAATCAATATTTTTATCATACACAAATAAAGGTTTAGAATCCTCCTATGCGAAGGAATCTAAACCAAGTTCCTGATTCTCAGGGAAAGTTATTTTAATTCGACTTCTGCTCCGCCTTCGGTAAGAGAATTTTTTAAGGCTTCGGCTTCGTCTTTTGCTATACCTTCTTTGATTGTCGAAGGTGCAGCATCTACTAAATCTTTGGCTTCTTTCAAACCAAGACCTGTTAATTCTTTTACCAACTTAACTATTGCAAGTTTGTTGGCACCAGCACTTTTAAGAATTACATCAAAAGAAGTTTTTTCTTCTGCTGCAGGAGCTGCTGCTGCTGCGGGACCTGCTGCTACTGCTACTGCTGCTGCTGCGGGTTCAATTCCATATTCTTCTTTCAAAATTTGTGCTAACTCGTTTACTTCTTTTACTGTCAAGTTAACCAATTGTTCTGCAAAAGCTTTCAAATCTGCCATTGTTATTTAAATTTAAATTGTTATTTTTACTTTGTTTATTTGTTTGTTTTTAATTTTGACGTTCACCGAGTGTTTGAAGTACTCCGTGAATTGTATTTCCTCCTGATTGGAGTGCGGATACAACGTTCTTGGCAGGCGATTGCAATAATGCTATCAAGTCTGCTATCAAGTCGTTTTTGCTCTTAACATTGATAAGGGCGTCGAGTTGGTCGGCACCTACATAAACGCTTTGTTCTACGTAGGCTGCTTTCAAAACAGGTTTTTTGCTCTTGCTTTTTCCGCTGAAATCTTTTATCAAGCGTGCCGGAGCGTTTCCTGTGTTCGAAAATAATACTGAAGTTTCTCCTTCGAGTGCCGAGTAAATCTCGCTGCAATCAAGATTAGAACTTTCGAGTGCTTTGCGAAGCAGTGTGTTTTTTACAACTACAAGTTTAATATCCTGTTTGAAACATACTTGTCTCAACTCGCTTGTCTCGGCAGCGTTAAGTCCGCCAATATCAGCAAGGTAGAAATGTGCATATCCTCCCACAGTCTTTTTTAGTTGTTCAATTATTATGCTTTTATCTTCCTTTTTCATAATGTTTTTAGTTTATTATTCTTCAACCGTTTTTGGGTCGATTTTTATACCTGTACTCATTGTGCTCGAAAGATAAATGCTCTTAACATAAGTACCTTTTGCTGAAGTAGGTTTGAGTTTTATCAATGTTGAAATAAATTCTTTTGCATTGCTAACAATCTGTTCGGAGGTAAACGATACCTTACCGATTGATGTGTGAACAATACCGTACTTATCAACTTTAAAGTCGATTTTCCCTTGTTTTACTTCTTTTACTGCCTTTGCTACATCGGGCGTTACTGTACCACTTTTGGGGTTTGGCATCAGTCCGCGTGGACCGAGGATGCGCCCCAAAGCGCCAAGTTTACCCATTATGGCAGGCATTGTGATAATAACATCAATATCTGTCCAGCCACCCTTAATCTTGTCGATATATTCGTCAAGACCTACATAGTCGGCTCCGGCTTCTTTTGCCGCTGCCTCTAAATCGGGCGTACATAATGCAAGAACCCTTACTTGTTTGCCTGTTCCGTTTGGCAACGACACTACGCCGCGTACCATCTGGTTGGCTTTACGAGGGTCAACACCTAAGCGTACATCAATATCAACCGAAGCATCGAATTTACTTTTGGTAATTTCTTTTACAAGTTCCGTTGCTTCTTTGAGTGAATAGGCTTTTCCTGCTTCAATTTTTTCTTGTGCCAACTTTTGATTTTTTGTCAGTTTACTCATTTTAATTGAAGTGTTAATTAATTATTACTCGGAAATGCACCTTTTACGGTGATACCCATACTTCTTGCTGTACCTGCAACCATTTTCATTGCCGGTGCTACCTCAAAGCAGTTCAAGTCCACTAATTTGTCTTCGGCAATTGTTTTTACTTGTTCCCAAGTAATTTCCGCAACTTTTTTACGGTTGGGTTCTGCCGAGCCACTCTTCTGTTTGCTTGCTTCGAGCAATTGTATTGCAACAGGAGGAGTTTTAACTACGAAATCGAACGATTTGTCGGTATAATAAGTGATGACCACAGGCAGTATTTTACCTGCCTTGTCCTGGGTTCTGGCGTTATATTGTTTGCAAAACTCCATTATATTGATACCTTTGGAACCTAATGCAGGTCCTACCGGCGGAGATGGATTTGCCGCACCCCCCTTAATCTGTAATTTAATAAGTCCAGCAATTTCTTTAGCCATAATTGTTAATTGATTTTGTTAATTGTTTGGGAATATCCACTGTCTCAAATCTGTAACCTGATTTGCTGCAATTATTCCTTTTCTACTTGGGTAAACGATAATTCGAGCAGATTTTTCCGTCCGAATATCATAACCATTACTTTGAGTTTCTTCTTGTCGATGTTTACTTCTTCGATCACTCCGCTGAAGTTTTGAAACGGTCCGGATGTTACCTTCACGTTGTCTCCAACATTGAAAAACAGCATAATGTCCTGTTCGGCATCTTGAATATCGTCCATTCTTCCCAGAAACCTGTTTACCTCTTCGATACGAGCAGGAGTTGGTTGATGTCCATTTTCTTCAAGAAAACCAAGTACATTAGGTGTATTTCGCAAGCGATGAAAAGTCTCACCTACAAGATTTGCTTCTACAAGTACATACCCCGGCATAGCGTTACGCATTTTTTCTACCTTTTTGCCGTTGCGTATCGTAAATGTCTTTTCTTCAGGAATAAGTACCTGTTTCACAAAGTCGCTAAGGCTGGAAATCCGCATTTCTGCTTCAATATATTCTTTTACCTTAGTTTCTTTCCCACTGATGGCACGCAATACATACCATTTAAAGTTTGTTGATTCAGTCACTTTTTTACCCTCCTCACTTTTACGACAGCAGTTTGTAAATATTCCGCATAATAAGTTCAAAACCCGAGTCCATTAGCCATACAATTAGTGCCAATATGATGGAAGCAATCAGGACGATAATTGCGCTGCTAACAAGTTCAGACCGCGAAGGCCACGATACCTTGTGGACAAGTTCCGAATAAGATTCTCTGCAATAGTTAATTATTTTCTTCATAATATTTAATGAATTGGCACGGGAGGTACGACTCGAACGCACGACACTCGGTTTTGGAGACCGATGCTCTACCAACTGAGCTACACCCGTGTGTAAATTGACAATTTATTATTGACAATTGACAATAAATATTATTGTCAATTGTCAATTTATAATTGCCTGTTTTTATTTAGTCAATCAATGCTGTAATCTGACCTGAGCCTACTGTGCGTCCACCTTCGCGGATAGCAAAACGGAGACCTTCGCTGCAAGCAACAGGGTAAATTAATGCTACATTGATTTCCAAGTTGTCGCCCGGCATTACCATTTCTGTTCCTTCGGGAAGGGTGATTTCACCTGTTACGTCGAGGGTACGGATATAGAATTGAGGACGGTATTTATTATGGAATGGAGTATGACGACCACCTTCTTCTTTTTTCAAGATATAAACCGATGCCTTGAATTGTGAGTGAGGTGTTACTTTTCCCGGGTGAGTGATTACCATACCACGTTTAATGTCGTCTTTGTCAACACCACGAAGCAACAAACCTACGTTATCGCCTGCTTCGCCTTGATCGAGCAATTTGCGGAACATTTCAACTCCGGTTACAACCGAGTTAAGTTTTTCTGCTCCAAGTCCGATAATTGAAACTGCTTCACCTACTTTGATGATACCTGTTTCGATACGACCGGTTGCTACTGTTCCACGTCCTGTGATTGAGAACACGTCTTCAACAGGCATAAGGAATGGTTTATCTTTGTCGCGTGGAGGAAGTTCAATCCATGTATCCACTGCGTCCATAAGTTCCATAATTTTGTCTTCCCATATTTCAACGCCGTTCAAGCCACCAAGTGCTGAACCACGAATAACAGGAGTCTTGTCGCCATCGAATTCATAGAAAGCGAGAAGTTCACGCATTTCCATTTCAACGAGTTCGAGCATTTCTTCGTCGTCAACCATATCGCATTTGTTCATAAATACAACCAAACGAGGAACGTTTACCTGACGAGCGAGCAGAATGTGTTCGCGTGTTTGAGGCATAGGACCATCGGTGGCAGCAACTACGATAATTGCGCCGTCCATTTGAGCAGCACCTGTAACCATGTTCTTAACATAGTCAGCGTGACCCGGACAGTCAACGTGTGCATAGTGGCGGTTTGCGGTTTGATATTCTACGTGTGCGGTATTAATGGTAATACCACGTTCTTTTTCTTCGGGTGCGTTGTCGATTGAATCAAACGAACGAATTTCCGAAAGACCTTTTTTTGCTAATACTGTAGTAATAGCGGCGGTTAATGTCGTTTTACCGTGGTCAACGTGACCAATGGTACCTACGTTTACGTGAGGTTTCGACCTGTCAAATTTTTCTTTTGCCATAACTATAAGAGATTATTTTTAATTGATTATTATGTATATAAATGTTGTTTCGACATGAGCTGTTGATGGGAATTGAACCCGCGACCTCTTCCTTACCAAGGAAGTGCTCTACCACTGAGCTACAACAGCATTTAGTTTAGAGGCGTCAGTCTTGTTTGTCGGTTGTGCCAATCGCAGTTGATTTTAATTTCCAACAATATTCTAAAAATGTAACTATATCTGTTCTGTAAAAGAACGCTGCTCTTTATCAGAGCGGAAGACGGGGCTCAAACCCGCGACCCTCAGCTTGGAAGGCTAATGCTCTATCGACTGAGCTACTTCCGCAATTTCAATTTGCTAATAAACACTGTATCAATTTGTCAATCTACTGATTTTATCAATATTGGCGCATTAACATATTTTTTAATTAGCACATTGTTTGTGGGCAGTGATGGATTCGAACCACCGTAAGCGTAAGCTATCTGAGTTACAGTCAGACCCATTTGGCCACTCTGGTAACTGCCCTTTTTCAATTATGAACTAAAAATCACAAATTACGTTTTTTTTTTGCGCGTAATTTTTAATTAATAATCCGTAATTATTTTTTTTTGAGCCTCTTGTCGGATTCGAACCAACGACCCCGAGATTACAAATCACGTGCTCTGGCCAACTGAGCTAAAGAGGCAAAATATCGCAAATATCTGATTCTTAATTGATTAAAAAGCCGTTTGAATTATTTAATCTCAAACGGCTCGCAAAGGTACAAAAAGATTTTATTTCTACAAATTTTTTTCAATATTTTTTTCAAAATATTTTTTATTTTGCATTTAGTCTTTACAATATTATAATGTACGTAATCTTATTTTTGTGCTTTTTCCTTGAATTTACGAATTTGCTTATCTACTGCATCTACACTCAAATCGATTGCTTCTTCGAATGTGTCGCAAGTTTTGGATGCAAAAATTTCTTTGGTTGGCAGCAAAATACGAATTTCCGCCTCTTTGTTTGATGCCGATTCGGGTTTTACGACTTTCAGAAAAACATCTACATTTTGTACGGCATCAAAAAATTTTTCAATTTTCGACAGTTTCTTATTAATGTAAGTGTCGAGTTGCTCGGTGGCATCAAAATTGAGTGCCTGAATTCTAATTTTCATAATTTCCTCCTTTTTTTATGCTCTTGGATGAGCGTGGTTATATATTTTATGTAATTGTTCAAAACTTGTGTGCGTATAAACCTGAGTTGCAGCCAAACTGCTGTGCCCAAGTAATTCTTTTACTGCATTAATGTCGGCTCCTCCATTTAATATGTCTGTTGCAAATGTATGCCGCAAAACGTGTGGACTGCGCTTTTTGAGAGTCGAAACTTCGGTCATCTTTTTACGAACAAGATTGTAAGTCATATCAGGATAGAGTTTTTTTCCGTTTTTCAAAACAAATAAATATGGCTCTCTTGTCGCTATTTCTTTGTTTCGCAACTCAATATAATACCGAATTATATCCGAAACTTCATTTACTAATGGAATTACGCGCTGCTTGTTGCGTTTACCTAACACTTTTATCGACGGGGCGGCGAAGTCCACATCCGAATCTTGGAGTGATATAAGTTCCGACCGGCGCATTCCTGTTGCATAAAACAATTTTAATATTGTATAATTGCGGATACTTTCAAAATTGTCGAGCAAAAAAGTGTCATCGAGCGCATTTTCCATTTCTTGCGGCTTGAAAAACGAAGGTAATGCTTTTGCAACCTTTGGCAAAATAATTTTCGACATCGGATTTTTGTCCGCAATGCCATGTTTGCGCAAATATAGCCAAAAAGAACGTAACGCTGATAGTTTACGCGAAATGGAGCGTGTGCTGGTTTTTTTCGACATTAAATCTAACACCCAACTTTGAATATCGTTTGTGGTAACAAGCGAAACATCAAAATTTTGCTCTTCGACATTAATAAATGAACAAAACTGCTTAAGGTCAATTTGATACGACAAAACAGTATGAGACGAAAAATTCTTCTCATACCGTAGATATTGCAGAAATTCATTTATCATAATCATTACTCGTTATAATATTTTGCAACGAAGATAAATAAATATTTTATAAGAAACAAGAAAAAGCAGCAATTTTTTTTATTCTTCGTTATGTTTGAGTTGCTGAACGTAAACTGCGTGAATTTTTCGTTCTCTTTTTACTACCGATGGTTTATTAAATGCCTGACGACGACGCAGTTCTTTAACAACTCCGGTTTTTTCAAATTTACGTTTGAATTTTTTTAAGGCGCGCTCTATATTATCGCCTTCTTTTAACGGTACTACAATCATAATAAATATTCAATTTTTATTGTTTAAATAAATTTTTTTTGGGTTGCAAAGATATACATTCATTTTGAATTTGACAACGATTTTGAATTTTTTTTAAAAAAAACACCAAAATATTTGGAACTATACTAAAATAATAATTAACTTTGCACCCGCAAAATCAAAATGGTGGGAGTAGCTCAGTTGGTTAGAGCGTCGGATTGTGGTTCCGAAGGTCGCGGGTTCGAACCCCGTTTTCCACCCCAAACAAAGCAGTTTTCGCCTAAGGGAATTGCTTTTTTCAATAGATACGAAGGAAAAAGAGTAAAGACAAAAGAAGAAAGAAACACTGCGCCGAGCGATTTTACTCTGAAAACTATTATCAAATTGCTTTAATATCATTAATTTGCTCTATTCGTCTAAGGGTTAGGACTCCTGATTCTCATTCAGAAGATAGCGGTTCGAATCCGCTATAGAGTACAAATTGAAACGCTAATAATCTGAAATACAGATTGTTGGCGTTTTTT
>JAITXR010000306.1 GCA_031284665.1 Paludibacter sp. | reverse complement strand
TGAATACCGTTGCCGCTACGCGCAATAAGCGTACGGGCAGCATAAATTATATTTTTTGCTCCGACAGCAAAATACTTGAAGTCAATCAACAGTTTTTGCAACACGATTATTTTACCGATATTATCACTTTCGACTATTCCTGTGGCAATACGCTCAATGGCGATATTTACATCAGCATCGATACCGTAAAATCGAATGCCGAAATGCTCAAGCAAAATCCTAAAACCGAAATGTTGCGAGTAATCGTTCACGGGCTGCTGCACCTCACAGGACAAGGCGACAAAACTCCCGCCGCCGAAGCCCAAATGCACCAACTCGAAGACGAGGCTTTAGAACTGTGGAACAGGGAAATTTAGAATTATTTACATTGCTAAGGATTTTTTTTTAAACACAAGGTAGTAAAATACATTTTTTGTTAAATACTTATTGATGTTTAAAACTATTGGGCAAATTTGAAAAAAATGATTACCTTTGCCAAATCATTTTTGAATAACAAAAATAAAATTTTACCGACAATTCAGCGTTAATAATTCGACAGATAGAATATCCTCGAATTAACACGTAAATAAAATGGAAAAAAGAATTAAAATTTTAATCTTGGCAGTTGTGGTTTTGCATACTGTAAATCTCAGTGCGCAGGACGATTTTTATTATTCGGAAATCGGAGTAAATGGTGGGTTATCGGCTTATGCGGGCGACCTTGGGTTGAATGTTACGAAAAATTTTCAGCCATCGTTGGGCTTGATTTACAGGCAAAAATTTGACACTCGATTTGCAGTTCACGGAAATTGGCAAATGACGCGCCTGCACTACGAACAGCAAGCAGAACACTTTATCGATAACTCGTATAATATAATTGATTTGTGCGGAGAATTTAATTTTTTAGACCTTGAACGAAAAGTATATCGCCCATTCAGTCGTGGTTATTCAACTTTTATTTTTGGAGGACCGAGTTTTTTACTTCAAAAATACGAAAACGAGCCATTGCTCGCAGCGGGAATTACGGCAGGAGTAGGATTAAAATTAATAATAAGTAACAGTCTGAATTTGAATATAATACTTGCCCAACGACTATATTTTTCCGATAAACTCGAAGGACTGAAAGCATATAATAATCCAAAAGGACTGAATGGCAGCAATCCACTGAACAACGATTTAATGACAACACTTACAGTAGCAATTACATTTAATTTTTGGAAAAAAGATTGCGATTGTCATTTTTGACGAATAAATAAATTTAAATGAATTATTTAGAACAAATAGATTTGGAACGTTTACCAAAGCACATTGCCGTGATAATGGACGGCAACGGGCGTTGGGCACAACAGAGGCAAATGGAGCGTGTCTTTGGGCATAAAAACGGAGTGCAATCGGTGCGCGAAACCGTTGAGGCATCAGCCGAATTGGGGATTGAATACCTGACACTCTTTGCTTTCTCGACCGAAAACTGGAGTCGCCCGCAATTCGAAGTCGATGCATTGATGAGCCTGCTTGTCGAAACTATCGAAGCCGAAATGCCGACAATGCAGAAAAATAATATCAGAGTGCTTTCCATTGGCGATTTGCAACGAATACCCGAAGCCGCACGCCTGAAATTGCAAAAATGTATAGCAGATACGGCAAACAACACTCGTTTGGCGGTTGTATTGGCATTAAGTTATTCGGCTCGATGGGAAATTTGCGATGCTGCACGCCGAATAGCCGAAGATGTTACAAAAGGACAAATAAATATTCAAAATATTGATAACGAAGTATTTTCACAATATCTTACCACTCATAATATCCCGGATCCCGATTTGCTGATTCGTACAAGTGGCGAACTGAGGCTTAGTAATTTTCTGCTTTGGCAACTTGCTTATACTGAATTGTTTTTTACAGATGTAAAATGGCCTGATTTCCGCAAGCAAGATTATTATCAAGCAATAGTCGAATTTCAGAAACGCGAACGAAGGTTTGGAAAATAAATTGATAAATCAATTAAAAAATACAATGTACGACATTCTTAAAAGCACATTTTTGCTATTTTTATTTCTATTTGGAACTCTACTTTCGGTAACGGCTCAGGACAGTATCGCTGTGGCAGATACGCTTGCACTGCCTGTTATTGAATATTCAGAAAATAATCCCAAATATCATATTGCCGAAATTACCGTAACAGGTGCGGGAAATTATGAAGACTTTGTACTGATTGGTTTTTCGGGGCTTAGCGTTGACGACCTGATTTCAGTCCCCGGCGACGAAATTACCAACGCCGTAAAACGTTTTTGGAAACAAGGACTGTTCTCGGATGTCAAAATATCGGCAACAAAAATCGTTGACGACAAAGTGTGGCTTAATATCGCACTCAAAGAACGCCCAAAAGTATCGAAAGTGAACTATATAGGGCTGAAAAAAGGCGAAATTGACGACCTCAAAGCGCGACTCTCGATTAGCGAAGGCAACCAAATTACCCCAAATATTTCGGACAGAGCAAAAAAAGTAATCGAGAAATTTTTGTCCGACAAAGGTTTCCTCAACGTAGTGGCAAACGTATATCAACGCAACGACCCCGACAAACCCGGCTCTGTAATTGTGGATATTGATGTGGATAAAAAAATCAAAACAAAAGTACACAAAATATATATTGCCGGAAATGAGGCGTTATCGCATTTGAAAGTTGATTTGGCAATGAAAAAAACCAACGAGAACAATCTTATTAACTTTTTTAGAACGAAAAAATTTGTTACCGAAGAATTTGAAAAAGACAAAGCCGCACTTATCGAAAAATACAACGAAGTAGGCTACCGCGACGCATATATTGTATCCGACAGCGTTGTAACTTACGACGACAAACGAGTAGATGTGTATTTAACAGTTGACGAAGGACAAAAGTATTATTTTGGTGATATTAAATGGATTGGCAACACTCTATATCCATATCAGCAATTGGATGTAATTCTCGGCGTTAAAAAAGGCGATGTTTATAACCATAAATATTTAATGGGACGTCTGCTAACCGACGAAGGCACAGCGGTAAGCAAATTATATCAAGACCAAGGCTACCTTTTTTCGCAAATTGACCCTGTCGAAGTGCTTATTGTTGGCGATACTATTAACTTTGAAATGCGAATTTACGAAGGCGAGCCTGCAATAATTAACAATGTTTCAATCAAAGGTAACGAGCGAGTATATGAACACGTTGTGCGCCGCGAACTTCGCACAAGACCCGGCGAACTTTACAGTCAAAGCGAAATTATGCGAACTCTCCGTGAATTGGCGCAAATGGGACACTTTGACCCCGAAAATCTTAAACCCGACATTCAGCCCGACCCCGAAAATGGAACTGTTGACATTACTTACGAACTTACCACCAAAAGCAGCGACCAAATTGAATTTTCGGCAGGCTGGGGAGCAACAGGTGTTGTAGGAAGTATTGGGCTGAAATTCAGCAATTTTGCTATTCAAAATCTTTTTCATCCGTCAACATATCGCATTGTACCGCAAGGCGAAGGACAAACTTTTGCGCTTAATGCTCGCACAAGCGGACAAGCATATTCTTCCTTTTCGTTATCATTTCTCGAGCCTTGGCTCGGTGGCAAACGCCCAAATTCACTATCGGCATCAGTCTATTATTCAACACAATCCACCATTTCAAAACGCTATCTTACAAGTATGCAAAACCTGTACAGTTCCGGCTATGGATATGGAGGATATGGAGGCTACGGCGGTTATGGCGGATACGGAGATTATGGCGATTATGGTGGTGCTTACAACCAAAGTTATTTGGATTATGACCCTGGGCGTTATCTCCGCACTATCGGCGTGTCGTTAGGATATGGGCAACGATTAAGTTGGCCTGACGATTATTTTGGTTTTTACGGCGAATTGTCATATCAACTTTTTATGCTCAAAGATTGGTATGCGCAGGTGCTCCCGATGACCGAAGGTGTATTTCATAATTTAAGCCTCAACCTCACACTCAACCGCACGTCAATCGATAATCCTATTTATACTCGAAAAGGCTCGCAATTTTCGTTGGGACTCAAACTTACTCCTCCGTATTCATTAATAAACGGCAAAGATTATTCACAAACAATGTCAGACCAGGAACGTTATCGCTGGATTGAATATCACAAATGGAGTTTTTCGGGTAAAATGTTTACCCCGCTTACAAGCAATAATAAGGCATTGGTGTTGATGACTCGTCTGCTTTTCTCCTATGTGGGAAATTACACGGAAAACCTCAAATCGCCGTTCGAAACGTTTAATATGGGTGGTGACGGAATGAGCGCATACACTTCGTATGGCACAGATTATATTGCAATGCGTGGATACGAAAGTGGCTCGTTAACTCCTTATAACTCAACTACAAATTCGTTTTCGGGTTATCTGTACGACAAATTTACAATGGAACTTCGTTATCCGCTTTCGCTCGAGCAGTCGGCAACAATATATGTTCTCGGATTTCTCGAAGCCGGAAATTGCTTTTCGACCATCAAACAATTTAACCCCTTTGACCTTAAACGCTCTGCCGGTATTGGAGTACGCATTTTCTTGCCAATGTTCGGAATGATGGGCATCGACTGGGGTTATGGTTTCGATACAGTCAGCGGCACTCGTGGCGGAAGTCAGTTCCACTTTGTGCTTGGGCAGGAACTCTAAATTTAGTGATTAGCGATGAATGTGCTAATGTGCAAATTAAGGAATTGAGGAATTGAGGAATTGAGAAATTGAGAAATGAAGAGCGGGCAACCGCAACAGCAGCCCGTCATTGCGAGTAGTGGATAAAAAAATTTAAATAAAAAGAAATGACGTAAATAAAAAAAATGCCTTTCTGCCTTTCTGTCTTCTTGTTTATTTATTAAGCGCAAGCGCTCTTTTATATG
>JAITXR010000271.1 GCA_031284665.1 Paludibacter sp. | reverse complement strand
CAACAAGCCGGTTACAAAGTTTTTGGTGGGGTAAATGCGCCTTATATTTGGGCAAAAGCACCGGCAGGCTTGACAAGTTGGGAATATTTCGATTATCTGCTCAACGAAAAAAACATTGTAGCAACTCCCGGCGCAGGTTTTGGATTAAGTGGCGAAGGCTATGTGCGTTTCTCGGCATTCGGCAGCCACGAAAACTCAAGGGAAGCAATGGAAAGATTAAAATAAGGCGCGAAGGGACGAAAGGGCGAAAATAATTCATACCTGTTACGTTTCGGAAACGTAACAGGTTTAAGAAAAAAATGTTCGTGATGTTCGTTGTAAAAAAATAAAAAAATAAACCACAAACCACACTTAAGTAATGTAAAATGTTCCCGATAGCTATCGGGAGTAAAATGGCACATTTCGGAAATGTAACACGTTTAATAAAAAAGATGTTCGTGATGTTTGTGATGTTCGTGGTAAAATAAAAAATCATAAACAGATGAAAAAAATTATTGTCATAATATTGTCTGCCGTTATCGTAACTTCCTGTTTTGAGCAAGCGGAAGTTTATAAAAACACAAATCAAGGCAATTTTGATGCGCTATGGAAAATAATTGATACCCGATATTGCTATTTGGAATACAAAAATATTAATTGGGATTCGATTTATAATGTTTATTCCGAGCAAGTTAACGAGAATATGGATAAATATGCTTTGTTCGACTTATTCTCCAAAATGTTGTCTGAACTGCGCGATGGGCATGTAAATCTTTACTCGTCGTTTGATATTAGTCGCTATCCAAATTTTTACAGCGATTATCCGGCAAATTTCAGTTCGTCGCTTATTGTTTCGGAACGCTATCTTGGTCGGAATTACCGAATTGCAGGAGGAATGTATTATCGCAAAATCAACAATGGTTCAATTGCTTACATTTATTTTGGTGATTTTTCGTCGTCGTTTGGAGATGGAACGCTTAGCAATATATTTTCACAATTTGCGGCGTGCGATGCTTTGATAATTGATGTGCGAAATAATGGTGGCGGATTATTGTCGAATGCCGAATTGTTAGCGTCATATTTCTTTGAAAATGAAACTATTACAGGTTATATGCAACATAAAACCGGCGATGGGCATAACGATTTTTCAAAACCTGTCGAAATTCGCACTCCGGCGCATAAAACCGTAAAATGGACAAAACCGGTTGCAATTCTCACAAACCGCCATTCGTACAGCGCAACAAACGATTTTGTAAACAGAATGAGATATGCTCCAAAATCAGTTATAGTAGGCGATTTTACAGGCGGAGGTGGTGGTTTGCCGTTTTCGAGCGAAATCCCAAATGGCTGGATGCTACGTTTTTCGGCAAGCCCAATGTTTGATGCCGAAATGCAACATACCGAATGGGGAATTGCGCCTGATGTGCCAATTTTACTCTTGCCTAACGACGAGGAAAGAGGAATTGATACTGTGATAGAAAAGGCAATAGAAGTTCTACAAGAAAGTTATTTTTTCTGATAATACTTCAACGCTTCGGGTAAAAATTCCTGAATTTTTGCAATTCGTGTTTGGTCTGACGGGTGAGTGCTTAAAAATTCGAGCGGAGCCGCCGAGCCGTTTGCCGACATACGTTGCCAAAAACCAACAGCCTGCTGTGGGTCGTAACCTGCCATTGCCATAAAAATCAGTCCGAGATGGTCGGCTTCCAATTCGTGAGTACGCGAGTAGGGCAATAAAATTCCGAGATTTGTTCCAAGCCCATATAAAGTGCTGGCAGCGTTGCGAGTAGCATCCGATTTGCCCGCCAAAATTACATCCACAGCACTTGCGCCAAGTTGTGTAAACACCTCCTGACTCATCCGCTCATTGCTGTGTTTGGCAATGGCGTGTGCCAC
Organism: Paludibacter sp.; assembly: GCA_031284665.1. GTDB lineage: Bacteria > Bacteroidota > Bacteroidia > Bacteroidales > Paludibacteraceae > JAITXR01. The sequence goes on along the minus strand of JAITXR010000271.1, from coordinate 803 downwards.
TTCGTGTCCAAGAACAACGGCAAGTCCGGTTTCGTCTTTGGTAATTGGCAAAATCCCTTCGTAAACCACGATTTTTCCGCCGGGCATACAAAAAGCGTTTACTTCGTCGCTTTGAACTAAATTATATTCCCAAGCATAATTTTGTAATTCGGCTTCCATGCCGTTCTCTTTCAGGTATTTAGTAACGGCGGCGGCAAGATTTGCACCAACTTTTTTTACCAAAGCGGTATTTTTTGTATCCTTAGAAATAGGAGCGGTTTTGATAAAATCGCTATAAGCCACTGCGCTCGACGAAAGCACTTCGGAGTCGGAAACAAGCAACAGACGTTTACGTCCGGTAAGCATAACACTCGAACATGCGGCTAAAAACAGCATTAATACTGTGATTAAAAAGATTTTTTTCATTGATGTAGAATTTTTCTGCAAATTAAATGTAAATTTTTCAAAAAAAACTCATTCAGCCAAATTTTTTGTGTTTTTTTAATTTAAGCAATACATTACACAATGTTTACCGACAATTTTTTGGCTTCTTAAAGCCGCGGCGTATTGCATAATATTGCGCAAAGTTTTTTCCGAAGGTTGCAGAATTTGAGCACACATTGTGAAATTTTGTTTGTGCGATTGTGATTGTGTAGAAATGTTTTGCATAGGCAATTTAGAATTTTGGTTTTACACTATATAAAACGCATCTAAGAATAAAAAAGTATATTTTAAAGATAAAAGAAACGGAATTTCCTTGAAATAATTTGTATTTTTGCAAAGTAAAACTAAAACATATAAACTTATGGCAACACTTATTATTG
>JAITXR010000154.1 GCA_031284665.1 Paludibacter sp. | reverse complement strand
CCATATTTTTTTTTGAAAAATTATTACGAAAGTGAAACCATCAATTTGCTACATATTTATCGTTTGTGGAATCCTATTTTCGGCGTGCACTGCAACCAAGCACGTCGGCGAGGGCGATTATTTGCTCCATAAAACCAATATACACAGCGATGTTTCGGATATTCAAAAAGACGAAATGCTTTCGTATATTCGTCAAGTTCCAAACTCCAAAATTTTTGGTTTATTCCGCTTTCAACTTGGTTTATACAACTTTGCGGGAAAAAATGCCGAAAATAATTGGAATAAATTTTGGATGCGTTTTGGCGAAGCACCTGTGATTTACGACGAACGACTAACTGCTATTTCGGCGCAGCAACTGCAAAAATTGTTTATTAATAAGGGCTATCTTAACTCTTCGGTCGATGTGCAGGTAAGTACGAACAACAAAAAAGCGGTGGTAAATTATGCAATAACTGCAAATAAACCTTATACTGTAGGAAAATATTCGGTGGCTATCGACAATCCGGTTTTACAACGATTTGCTACCGACACGCTTATTTCGTTGATACAGAGTAATATGCATTTTGATTCCGAAGTGCTTGATTCCGAAATGCAAAGAATTTCGGACGGAATGCGAAATCGTGGATATTATAATTTTAATAAAGATTTTCTTATTCTGCTGGCTGACAGTACAAATAAGGGCAATAAAATTGATATTACGCTCGATATTCGCCGTTATCTGAAACGCAATCCCGATACTTTGAGTAAGTATATTTTCAAACGTTTCAAAACCGAAAAAATATATTTTCACACCAATCAGGATGCAAATTTGCTTGCCGATAATCAAAATTTTGTTCAGCAAATTGATACTCTTTCAAAATCAGGATATTACATTATCGACGAAGGGCGACCTTTTGTGAGCCTCGATGCATTGATGCATAATACTTATATTCAGCCAAATACGTATTATAACGATATTACTGTGGAACGAACAAACGCGGCATTAAATTCACTTGGTCCCGTGAAATTTGCAAATATTACTTTTGTTCAAACCGGCGATTCAACTTTGGATTGCCATATAGTTATCATTCAGGCAAAATCATTTTCGACCTCGCTCGATTTGGAAGGAACGCAAATTGCGAAATATTGGGGTGCGGCTGTTGGCTTGGGTTTTGTGAACAAAAATACTTTTGGCGGTGCCGAAGCATTGAGTGTCAAAAGTCGTTTAGCACTCGAACGGCAGGATTCTATTTGGGCGCGTGAAATCAGCGGGCAACTTGCGCTGAAATTTCCAAAATTTTTGTTGCCGGGTGCGTCGGCAAATTTTCGGCGCAAAATTCACGCAAATACTGAGTTTTCGATTAATGCAAGTTATCAAAATCGCCCAAAAGAATTTGATGCTTTGAATTTTGGTGCAGGAATGCGATATTTATGGAATCGTAGTCGCTATCAACATAGTTTTGAACTGTTTAACATCAGTTATATGCAGTTTGACGTTGCTCCAGAATTTAGAAAAAACTACATTGAAACAGGCGAGTATAACCGTTATAATTACGATAATCGTTTTATTGTGAGAATGGGTTACAATGGCTCATTTACTAATTACAACAACAACCGCCCGCTGAAAAATTTTTCCACATATCGTTACGGTTTCGAGTCGGCGGGAAATTTGCTTTACGGAATAAATAAAATTTTTGGCACTAAGGTTGACGAAAACGGCAATTACAATTTGTTCAAACAACGTTATTCTCAATATCTTCGTGGCGATGTAAATATTGCGTACAATCAGATTTTCGACAAAAATAACCGTTTTGTTTATCATTTTGGTTTTGGTGTTGGACTTCCTTATGGCAATGCCGATATTATGCCTTACGAACGCCGTTTTTATGCCGGTGGTGCTAACAGTGTACGCGGCTGGAGCGAAAATTCGCTCGGACCGGGTGCGTACCAACGAATGCCAAATGTCCGCTCGCGCGACTATAATCAGGTTGGCGACCTTAAATTGGATTTGAGTATGGAATATCGCGCAAAAATGTTTTGGCTATTAGAGGCGGCGTTGTTTTTAGATGCCGGAAATATCTGGACTATACGCAATTACCCCGAGCAAAAAGATGGAATGTTTGCTTTCGATACATTTCTTAACCAAATAGCACTTGCGTATGGTGGCGGTTTGCGTTTGGATTTATCGATGTTTATTTTCAGAATGGATGTCGGTGTCCGCCTTTTCGACCCTGCCATTATGCAACGAACAGAACAATGGCGCATAAGTCCAAAAATTAATCGCGATTTTGCTATACATATTGCGATTGGATACCCGTTTTAGAGAAAAAGACAATGAAACTATTGTAAAATGGCGCGTCATTCTTTGTAAACCAAGCGGCAAGGGGATTAGCGAGTGGGGGATAAAAAAATTTTCAAATAAAAAGGAATGGTAAATAAAAAAATGTCTTTCTGCCTTTCTGTCTTCTTGTTTATTTATTAAGCGCAAGCGCTCTTTTATATGAACAGAAAGGCAAGAAGACAAGAAGACACGACGAAATGCAATATGTTGATTTTTAATGAATTACAAAAATACGTCATTTTATGGTATTTCCCAAAGCAATCCAAATTTATTTTTAGTATGATGTGCCGAAAAATGTGAGATTTTATCGTCTTGCGCCTTTAAAAAAACGTTCCAAACGGATTTTTCCGGCAAAAAGTTCTTTGTCCTTATCTAACGAAAGCCACACAAATAACGGACAACCAACAATGTGGTCTTCGGGCACAAAACCCCAATAACGCGAATCTGCCGAATTATGACGGTTATCGCCCATCATCCAATAATAATCCATTTTCACTTCATAACTGCTTGCAGGCTCGCCATTTATG
>JAITXR010000107.1 GCA_031284665.1 Paludibacter sp. | reverse complement strand
AGTGAAAATTTCGTGAACCTTTGAGTTCTCGACTTGTAAGTAATGTAAAATGTAAAATGTAAAATGGGACAAGATGCAATCTTTCAATCATTTACAAAACATGTAATGTAACATTATTTTATTCTCATTACTTATAATAGAATTTATATAAAATAAAACATAAATACGTCCTGTAAGCCCGTGCGAGTGAAAAACATTGATTTTTGAATTTACAAAAAAATCTAATATTATAATGAATAATACCTTAAAAAAATTAACTACGCTTTTGTTGTGCCTTTTCTGTTGGTGTCAATGGACTGCTTTTGCTGCCGACCCTATGCGGGTTTCGGGCGTAGTTTCCGACCAAAGCGGAGAGCCGTTAATAGGTGCTTCGGTAGTAGTCAAAGGAACAAAAAATGCTACCATTACAAACTTTGATGGTAAATATGAGATTAATTACTCTGACAATAATGCCGTTCTGATTATAAAATATATAGGTTACCAAGAAGTGGAAATTGCTGTTAAGGGCAAATCTATTCTTAATGTAACTCTGCAAGAGAGCAGCAACTCACTTTCCGAAGTAGTTGTAGAAGTGGCTTATGGCACACAAAAGAAAGTAACTCTTACCGGTGCACTTTCAACTGTAAGCGGCGAGGATTTGATAAAAATTCCTGTGGCAAACGTGGCAAATATGTTGTCCGGAACTATGCCCGGTATTTCTACCATTCAATATTCAGGGCAGCCGGGAGCAGATAATCCCGAAATTTTTATTCGCGGTATTTCTACTTTCAACTCCGATGCCTCAACTCCTCTATTCTTAATCGACGGTATAGAGCGCGACTTTTTCCAATTAGACCCCAACGAAATTGCAAGTATCACAGTTCTTAAAGATGCTTCGGTAACGGCTGTGTATGGTGTGCGCGGTGCTAACGGCGTAATTTTGGTAACAACCAAACGCGGTGTCGAAGGACGCGCAAAAATTAGCGGAACTTTCTCTTACGGCGTGCAACAAGCAACACGCCTCCTCGATTTTGCCAATTCATACGAATATGCCTTATATAAAGACGAAGCCAATTATAAGGACTACGGCACATATATTTACCAACAAGGTGCAACACTTGCTGCCGACTTGGCAAACCCCGCTTCGCCTTTATACCAAATAAAAAACCATACCAATCCTATGATTTATTTCGATACCGATTGGATGAGTATGATTTTAAATCAGTTTGCACCGCAAACAATTTCAAACGTAAATGTGTCCGGTGGAACAAAAAAAGTACGCTATTTTACTTCTGTCGGTATATTGTCGCAGGACGGTATGTTCAAAAATTTCGATACCGATTTCAACAACAACTTTTATTATCGTCGTTATAATTACCGCACAAATCTGGATGTGGATTTTACTTCCACTTCCACCTTATCGCTCAATATCGGCGGACGACTCGAAGAACGTAATAAGCCGCTTTCCGGTGAAGACGAGCAGCAACTTTTCCGCCATATCTATTGGGCAACTCCAATGAGTGGAGCAGGCATTGTGGATGGAAAATGGATAAAAGCCAATTCAAAATATACATCTAATGCCGGTGCCGATGGATTAAACCCCTATTACGGTAAAGGCTACAATTACACAATAGAAAACGTGCTGAACTTGGACTTGGCATACAAGCAGGACTTAAAAATGCTTACCCCCGGTCTGAGATTGGACATTAAAGGTGCATACAACAGTGGCAACGTGCAGGGAAAAACCCGCGCCTCGTCGATAGAATACTATGTACCGACTTACAAAAAAGATATGCCTTGGCTGAGCGACTCGGCAACTAATCCCGACGAACTTGTGCTGGTACAACACGGAGAAAGAGGCACATTGAATTACAATCCGTCTCAAAGCGCATGGCGAAACTGGTACGTAGAAGCAGCAGCCAACTATGCTCACACTTTTGGCAAACACGATGTTAGTGCTTTGGTGTTGGCAAATCAGACAGTAAAATACTATCCTTCGGGAAATTATCCGGGTGTTACCAACAGTTATGCCGGTGTGGTAAGCCGTATTATTTACAATTACAATACTACTTATTTGGCAGATTTCAGCATTGGTTACAACGGCTCCGAAAATTTTGCATCGGGCAGACGTTACGGATTTTTCCCCGCAGGCTCGGCAGGTTGGATTATGACCAACGAAAATTTTATGAAAAATATAAAATGGCTCGACCACCTGAAAGTTCGCGCTTCGTTTGGTAAAGCAGGTAACGACCGTGCGTCGAGCAACGACCGTTTCCTCTATTTGCCCGATACTTGGGAAAAATGGAATGGGCAACGCAACAGCGATAATGCAGGTTATACTTACAATTTTGGAACAGGCAACAACTTTCAGCCCGGTGCCACCGAATTGCTTATCGGCAATCCCATTGTTACTTGGGAAACTGCATATAAACAGGATTACGGCTTTGACTTCAATGCCTTGCACAGTCGCCTGTCGGGAACGGTAGATTATTACTACGAAAATCGCGAAAGTATTCTCTGGACGGCTGACGCTTCGCCTTCTATATTGGGTATGGCTTTGCCAAAATTGAACTTGGGAAAAATGCGAAATTCGGGTATTGAACTGGATTTGAAATGGAGTGATAAAATCGACAAATTAACCTATCTTATCAAATTCAATATGGCTTATACCAAAAACACTATTGTTTATATGGACGAAGTGTTATCGCCTTACGACTATGCCAATAAGACAGGACATTC
>JAITXR010000082.1 GCA_031284665.1 Paludibacter sp. | reverse complement strand
TGCGTTGAGGGCGTTGCGTGCAACGCCCTCAACTCGCTAATCGGCTTGCAGCTTGGTTTACCAAGAATGACGAGCGGAGCTTGCTGTTGTCCGTAACTTCTCAAACCATTCAAACATTCAAACTTCTCAAACCATTCAAACTTCCCCAAATCACTTCAACAACGTTATTCCCATTATTCCGATAATTACTTCATTAGCAATTGTTTTGAGTTCTACGTTTTTGAGGAACTTATTTTTATTCAAAGGAATATCGAGCACAATGCCTGCACCGCCATCTATTTCACGCCCATAAACTTCGGTAGGTTTTATATTCATATAACGTTCTAAATTTCGGCTCACAATTCCTGTTTTCAACGACACGCGATAAGGACGCGGCACATCAATTGAAAATGCCAATCCATCGGTATAAAAATCCTGTTCAATCGGTGCCCAATTTTCAGGATTTGTAAGCACCAGCGAGTCGGCAGTATTGTCTAAATAATGCACTATAATAATGCCGTTCGGAACGTGATATTGCATGTGATTAGTAGTGCCTGCCATCAGCAAATACGCGTGCTGCGCCTTGCCCACCAAAGGGATAAGCGTACGAGTAGGAAAATTATCCCACAGCGACGAAAATACTATGTTTTTCTCACTCCCGATACGAAACGGAACGCCAAAAGGAGTTGGAAATAACGTGTTTGCGGATGCACTCCGAAGTCCGCTGTCGTCAATTTCGGCAGTGAGCATCGGATGACACCATTCGCCAATTCCCTGTTTTGGAATTTGCAAAGTGGTATAAGGCGAGCGCGGCGATAAATATTCGTTTTTGAAAATTTTGGAAATCGAATCATTAAAAAATCTGTCTATTACAACTGTTTGATATGTTGGGTTTTGATTGCTAAGATTCCAATTAATAAGTTGTGTGGTGAAAATAATTTGCCCGTTTTCTTCAATTTGTAGCACATTTGTTCCGAATTGCACAAAATCGTCGGGAATTGTAATTAAGTCGGATAATCCGTTTGCCGCAATCGAAATTTCTTTTGCAAAACCCGATGAAAACGGATTAATATGAATTTTACCTGCAAAATTATTTTGAGTATTGTTTCGTACGGCAAATTGCAGTTTGGAAAGTTCCGCATCGTATTCGACCGAAAATTTTTGTTGAATATTCAAATCAATTGGCTGCCACCACGTCATTTCGCCTTGTTTTAATTGCAGAAACAAAGAATGAAATCCTGAATTTTTTGAAACTTTTCCCGCAATAGTATGTGATTCAATTTTTGGCTCCAAAATAAGGTTTTGAGGGTCGTAAATTCCTGTAATTTCGGCTGTTGTGCTTTGTAATTTCCAATTATCATCCGCAGCAATATCGGCAGTGAAAATTTGGTTTTCGAGTGTTTTGCCTGCCCAGATAATCTCGATTGTAGATGTTTTATCTTTCCCGCAATTTATCAGAATTTGCGCTGCTGCCACATTTTCGGAAATCACAGCCTTTACCGTTTCGCCATTAACTTTTAGCGATTGAATTAAATCGTTTTTTGCATTTACAATAAGTTGCAAAGCGAGCGTTTTTGCAAATCGATTTTCGATTTTATAAACATCCGTTAAATCAGTTCGTTGAAAATCAACAGTAATATCCGGCGTTGAAATCGATGCAAAATTCCATTCGGCAGGGAAACCGGGTTTTATTCTCAAAGTATCGTTCAGCGCATCGGGCAAAATTCCGAACAATCCTTGAACGATAGCGCGGGCATATATCCCCACAGGGTCGCCAAAATCGCGATAAGATTCGCCGCGCGCCTTGTCGTAATGACTGATTTGACCAATATTCCCCGGCGAGCGACCGAGGTACATCCCATCTAAAATTGCACTTTTGAAAAGCAGTGTAGCATTCTCCGTTCGCCCTGCCTGCCAATATGCCAGCGCGGTATGCATCACTTCGGCAAAGGCAACATTATTTATCGACCACGAGTACGGCAACCATGATGATGTGGATATTGTAGAATAATTACCTTCTATTTCATCGGCTATAATTGGAATATGCGGAATATAGTTATCAATATATTTTGTTGCCTGATATGCCTGAAAAGAATTTTGAATTTCGGAATCCATAGCGTGGTAAACTGTCCAAATACCGGCTTGCGAATGGACAAGTTGATTGCCCATAAAGTCCTGAAATTCAGCCCACCAGCCTTTATCTTTTATCCAAAGTTTAGTATTAATGGCATTAAGAATTTTTGCAGCCTCATTTTTATAAGGAGTAGGGTTTTCACCAATTTTTTCGGCAATTATTGCCGCCATTTTATTTGCTCGATAATTGTATGCCGACGAATAAGTTACACTTCCGCTGTTATATTGCAAAGCATCGCTTGCCCAAATACAGGCGTATGCGTCATAAAGTCCGTCGTTGTCGGCATCCCAATTCCGTTTTTCCCATTTCAACGAAGTTTCGATAACAGGAAAAATACGTTTAGCATAATCCAAATCGCCTGTCCAGCAGAGATGCCACAGCAATTCGTCGATATAAACCAAATTCATATCGTAGTGATTCATTTGGTCGGTACGGTTTGGGCTGCGGCAGATATAGCCGTTGCTATACATATTTGTACCCCATTTCCACAACCCGCGCGACAAATTTAATTTTGGGTCTTGCTGCGGTTGCGGTAACACAGGCAACACATTTTTAACCTGCGAGGCAGCGTAATTATCGAAATGAATACGAGCGCGGTCGTGCCAACCCACAACATCGCCGGTGTATGCCGCACGCCAACCCGGGAGCGGAGTGCGCCAGCCAATAGCACCGTGCTGCCACACATTGCCATCCCAAATTCCATCGGCGGCAGTGCTCAATACTCCACCTAAAGCATTTAGATAAGGGTCGGGAGTTTTGATAGTAACTGTGGATGCTATTTTTTGGCGAGCAGTTTCGGCTTGCGTAAAAATGGCGTTTCCATCGCTTGTTGTTTCGTATTTTGGGATTTGATTTAAAATGCTGACGTAAATAATTTTCGCTTTTTTCAAGTCTATTTCCATCGTTTGTTTTTTCGATGGATTCAGGCTTGCCTCAAAAGCATCGGCTGGGTCGGCACCCATATCGCCATTACGGTTTAATTTTGAAATTCGGATGTCCGACACGCTTACTACCAATCGTATATCTTTTGAAATTTTGGATGCGTCAATTTGCCACACAGCACCGTCGTTGTCAGCCATTGCAAGTGCCGAAATAAACAAACTGCCCGTGCCAAGCAATTTATCTTTAATTTCGTAATTTCGTCTGCCGGCAATGTACCACGACTTACAATATTCAGTCGAATCGAGGGGCAAAGTTTTTGTGCCAACGCTAACGGCAAAGGCAATATTTTTATTGTTTGATTTTGTGTATGTGGCAAACACAGGTCGGTCGCTGGTTTCGAGCCTGAAAAGCGTATTGCTGCCATATAGCGCGCGAGTAAAGCGATTATTGCCATTTACGCACACAAAAGCGTCGCCTTCGGGTGTGTAATTCAACTTGCGATGCTGAGTGGTTACAGGTTGATTGAAAGTGTTCGACTCAATGTAGTCGCCAATACGTTTTGGGGGATTTTGCGCTTGCAAAAAAGAAATAAAAAAGAGCAGAAAGAAAATTTTTGTGTGTTTCATTGCATATTTTTTTAACTAATAAGTAAAATTAAGTTACTCGAAGTTTTATTAAATTTTACGCAAATATAAAAATATATTTTAAATTTTCAATCTGTTTTTAAGAATTTGATAACCCGCAGGACTTACTTTTAGTTTTTCGCCGTTTTTGAGCGTTAGGATTTGCGTTTGTTTTCCATAACGTTCGAGGCGCGAAATATAATTAATATTCACAATAAATGAGCGGTGAATACGGACAAAATTATCTTGCGGCAAGTTATCGGCAAAATATTTCATTGTTTGTTCTTTGAGAAATTTCCCTGCGGCGCTATGAATTTGCACATAATCGCCATCTGCCTGCAAATACATTATTTCGGATATAGAAATTACGTTAAGTTTTTGCGCCGTTTTTACTGTTATTTTATCAAGCAATTCGCTTTTTTCTTTTGGCGATTGCAAGTTTTCAACGTTTAGAGACTCCGCAAATTCGGCAGTTTTCGACATTTCAACCTTATGCCGATAAGCAAAATAAAAATAGATTACTCCGAAAAGCAAAATTGAAATAAGAATATTAAGAGGTAAATATTTTAATAAAATTTGGGCTTCGGCAAGCGTAAAGAACATGCAATCGAACAAATACGCCAAACCAACGGTAAAAAGCGTAAAAAACAATAACAAGCCGATGTTATTAATTATTTTTTGGAAACGCAAATGCACAAATATTCCTGCGTATTCGACCACACTTTTTACCGCCACAGCCGCCACAGCCGACAGCACGGCACGTAACAGCGAATCCACTGCCAACAATCCACTGTTGCCATCAGCAAGCAATAGTACGGACAAAGTTTGCAGCAAAGCAAACCCTATCCATACGAATACTAATAATATTATTTCTCTCGTTTTCATCGGGAAATTGACGATTTATTTTTCGTTACTAAACGGTTTTAATTAAACTCTAAAAGGGTTTAAAACCCTGTTAGAGTTAGAACAAAATTAGAAGGCATCACTCCTTTTTGTTTGTTACCTCACAGCCGGCAAACACACATTCTCCGTTAATTACTAAGCGACGAGTACTATCCACTTCCTCATCATTAGATTTGAAACGCGAGTCGCTTGCACCGCCAAAAATTCCTGACATATTCATCTCCACTTTCCACGAATCGGGCACAATTATCGACACTCCACCAAAAACCACATGAATGTAGAGCGTAGTTACACCTTCTGCCAAAGTTGTTTTCCGAAGGTCGAGCAACATCCCGCCAAAAACGGTATTGATTTGCCCCCCCTTAAAAATCGGGTCTAAATAAATTTCTTCCGAGCCGCTAAAAACAATATCACGGTTTATAAATCCGCCTGTCGTTGTGTTTTTATACATCATATAGGCTTGGGCGCTATCGTCTGTGTCTGTTGACCTGCATATCCGCACTTTTGAATTATGTGCAAAAACAGAATGTTCAGATTTGAAAAACAATAATTGAATTATCACCAATATCCCCGCTGCGACAAACAAAAGTGGCCAATATTTAGCGATAAAATCGGGCTGTACCCACTCAAATTGCGCCGGAAATGAGATTGCAAGTTTTGGGATAAGAAATAACCCGCCAATCAGGACTAATATTACTCCTGAAAAAAAGTGCCTAATTTGCGAAATTAACGTTCCTAATCCGATAAGTATTAGTAACATTTGCCACGAAAGAATAATGGGTTTGAATGCTCCGTCGATAAAAAACAGTAATCCGACAACGATTAAAATAATGCCTGCTGCGATGCCTTTGTATCGCGAGCGATGATGAAATGCTTTTGTTTCCATAATTATAAAATTTTATTGATTTTAACTTGCTGCAAAATTAATCCATTGCCACGCTTTCCCCAATAGTAAATCGACCAACAACAGCAATTTCCCCGACAAAAATAGATATTTTTTCGGTAAAACGCAAGATTTTGTGTAATGCGAGGACTATAGAGAAATTCAGAATGTGATAAAACCCTGCCTTGTAGAGACGCGGCATGCCACGTCTCTACGCCTCCCGCACCGTTTATTAACCCTAACAGGGTTTTAAACCCTGTTAGGGTTGAGAATGACGGGCGCACACACAGCGCATCTTATCCTATAAATACCAAAATCCTTTATCCCGATAACTATCGGTAAATTCAGACAAAGGCAAAAAATGAATTTAGCAAAACGCTATTTGTCCTGTCCAAAGATAACAAATTTATAAATTTACAAACTTTCTGCAAATAAAATTAATATTTTTCTTAGAATATGCTTTCAATCTAAAAACTAATAATTACTTTTGTCATTATATGTAACAAGTTTAAAAAAATCTGTTAGGTTTAGAGCCAAACTAATTTGTAAATTTTTAATAAACCATATAATGATAAACAGTTTATCAAAATAAAATCACAGTTAAAACAAAATATTAATCACAAAAATCATTTTAAGGTATGAAAAAATTAATTACTTTTTTTATTGCAGTACATTTCTGTACTGCCTTATTTGCTCAAAC
>JAITXR010000055.1 GCA_031284665.1 Paludibacter sp. | reverse complement strand
ATACCTGTTTGGCTATTGCTCATACATAAATTTCCTAAAGTAATCATTGAAGTTATTACATTATTTATTCCACCATGATTAGTTACATATACATCTGCGAGTGCGCCCTGAGTATAAACAACTAACAACTTGATAGTTGCAGGGGCATCCACATTTGTATTTACATCTGGTCCGCAAATTACTTCCTGAGGACTTCTAAATAATGGCAGGCTATTTTGTAAACTTCCGTTAATCTCATTTTCAATTATCTCACTTTCTTGGGGAATTTCTACGGCATCGTTTTCATTTTGAGGATGTTCCATTTGGCTTTCGTCAATTTCAATCAGATAATTTACATTAGCATTAAATCTGCTACCAAAACTGCGCCCAAGTTCAGGAATTGACACGTTTACAAGCGATTTTCCGGTCGTACTTGTGGTAATAATTGCAAAACCCATCGGATATTCGGGCAATTTTAACGTAAGTGCCAAAGTGCCGTTTACATCAGTGGTAATATTACTGATGTGAGCCTGATAGTTGTCATTATCAAACAGTTGCAAATTCACAATATCGCCCACATTTACAATTCCGGCTTGTTGCAGCACAGGATTAATGGTAAATGTGCGTGCCAATTTTGCCTCGCGAATACTCGGAATGTTGCTCAAAGGGCTGATGCGTTGGGGATTATTTGCGTTCAGATTATGTACAACCTGCGCTTGTGCCGATACGGTAATTAATGTACTTGCGATGACAAGCAGAAGTAATTTCTTTAACATATTTTTGGGGCGTTAATTTCAAAGTTAAAAATTTGACAAAAATACTAAAATATTAACTGATTGCAATAAATTATTAAAAAAATTTCGTTAGTATTTATTTTTTTGTAAATTTGCATCCAATAAAATTTGTATAATTCAAAATAAGAAATGAATATTTGCGTTTTCTGCTCGGCGAGCAACAATATTGATGATAAATATAAGCACTCGGCTCGGCAACTTGGCGAATGGCTCGGCAAAAACGGTCATACGCTTGTTTTTGGTGGCTCTACGGGTGGTTTAATGACCGAAGTTTCGCAGGGAGCAGCAGCGCAAAACGGTAAAATAATTGGTGTTATCCCACAAACAATTATTGCAATGAATCGCCAAAGTCCGTTTTGTACCACGATATACAAAGTAAAAACAATGAGCGAACGCAAGAAAAAGATGAAAGAATTGAGCGATATTTTTGTAGTTTTGCCCGGCAGTTACGGCACGCTCGACGAAATGTTCGACGTGGTAGCAGCCGCCACAGTTGGAGAACATCGCAAAGCGCTTATTATAGTGAACGAATTTAATTTTTACGATTTGCTTGTGCAACTCACCGAAAATATGAAACAACTGCAATTTATTGTATTTGAACATTATAAACCAATAGTTGTACAAAATATCGATGAATGTATTGAAATGTTGAAACAAAATTAACGCAACAATCAAAGAGTAAAATGTAAATGCGAAAAAACATTCCGTTAGGAATGTATCGCTCGGTAGAAATGACGGACAACACACACGCACAGCATTCCGTTAGGAATGCTACCAACGCTCAAAGGATGCATTCCTACGGAGTGCAAAATTCAAGGTGGTATTTATTTTCTACCGAGCGATGCAAACCTACGGCTTGCAATTATCAAGACTTTTTTTTAGAACGAAAAAATAAAAATATACTTAATTTTCTAAGTTTCTATATAAATCTCAAACCAAATAAAATAATGAATCTTTTTTGGAAAAATCTTTTTGGAAAAATTCCTTCGACTGCCGCAATCGAACAGCACGAAGTAGAATTGCTTAACGCAATGCGGCGTTACGACTCAGTCGAAAAATCGGTAGAACTTGCCGAATATCAACAATTGTTTCACGAAGTAAAATCGGCTAACTTTATCGAAAACAAGAAAACGCTCAAAAATCGAAAGTATAAGGACACCGAAGAATATCGCAATCAAACGAAACTTCAAAAATTAGAAGCAAGCCCGTCGATAAAACTGTATTTCAAAACTTTACAGTCCGCTGAACTGAAACAGTATCAGGATTTTGAGAGCACCGAAGAGTTTGAACTGTTGGGCGACCGCAAAAAAGTAAAAGCATCGCCTAAACTCCTAAAACTCAAACAGTTTCAGAAATCAGCAGCGTATAAAAACTATATGCGCTACCACAATTCATATAAAATCAAAGAACTCGACGACCTGCGGAAACTTTGCTCTACCGACGAATTTAAAGCACAAAATCACTTTTGGGCTAATCCTCATCGCTGGCAAACAACAGATGAATATGTCAAGGAACAACGATATTATACTCTGCACAAAAACCCTGATATTCAGTTCTTTGTAAACGAAAAACCTGAACGTTTTGAGCCATACAGAAAGCGCAAAACAGTTTTTGACGAGAATTTTGACTGGAATACACTCGACAAATCGGACTGGAATTTCGGATTTCATTATGCATCTGCACAACTAATTGGAAATCACTCGTTTGCCAACGAGAAACAAGCGAATAATGAAGGTAGAAATGTAAATGTTGACAACGGAATACTGAAAATTCACACCAAAGCCGAAAAACAAAAAGCCGCCGCATGGGATACTGCCAAAGGTTTTGTCGAAAAAGAATTTGATTTTACTTCCGACGTTTTGCAAACGGCTGAAAAACTGCGAATTAACGGCGGAACAATTCAGGCAAAAATTCGCTGTACAGGAAAAATACATCACGCATTTTGGCTTGGTAGCGATGCAAAATTGCCACATATTAATATTTTTCACTTCGACGGCAAAAAAATTCGTCTCGGCAATGTGAACAAAACAGTGGAAGATGGCGCTGTGGTTAATGGACTTAACCCCGCAAAATTCTATATCTACACGCTCAAATGGACTAAAAAAGAACTTTTGTGGCTCATCAACGATTATCCGATTTATCGCACAGCAAGCAATATCCCAAAAGAAAATATGTATTTGGTTTTCAATTCATTTATTTCCGCCACGCAAAAAGGCGACAGCGGCACGCTCGAAGTGGATTGGGTACGAGTTTATGACTAAATTGCAACGCTGATTTTCAATCATTTATGCAACAACAAATGGAAATAGATTTTGTAATCACTTGGGTGGATATGGACGACATTCGCTGGAAAGACGATTTTGCGCGTTATAATGGCAAAATTGACAATTCAAAAAATGAAGTTTCGCAAGCACGTTTTCGCGATTACGGCTTTTTGAAATATTGGTTTCGCGGAGTGGAAAAATTTGCGCCATGGGTACGCAAAATTCATTTCGTTACCTGCGGGCAGCAACCTGACTGGCTCGATGCAAACAATCCAAAACTGTCGCTTGTAAATCACGAAGATTATATTCCAAAGCAGTTTTTGCCGTGCTTTAATTCCTGTGTCCTCGAAATTTATATGCATAAAATCAAAGATTTAAGTGATAATTTCGTTTACTTTAACGACGATTTTTTTATCACAAATCACCTGACACCCGAACGTTTTTTTACTGCCGGATTGCCAAATGATATTGCAACTTTCCGTTACAATTCCGGAATTGGACTTTGGGCAAAAACACTGAAAAACAATATCCGCATTATCAATCAACGCTTTGATAAACAGGAAATTATGGAGCGAGATGGCGATAAATGGTTTAATCCCGTTTACGGCAAAAAAGCCCGATTAACGCGCCTGCTCAAATCGTACAACAAATTTATCACTTTGCGCACGCCACACAATGCACAGCCATATTTGAAAACTACTTTTGACGAAGTGTGGCAATATGCGGAAAATGAATTGACCGAAATGTCCGCACATCGTTTCCGCACGCCCCGCGACTTAACGCCCGAACTCTTCCGAACTTGGCAAATTTGTAACGGTAATTTTGCTCCGTATAACACTTATTGCGATACAAAAATGTTCCCCTTACTTGTAAAATCCCGCCAAGCAGTTGACGCAATTTACAATCAGAAATATAAACTAATCTGTTTAAATGACAATGAACATATTCGTAATTATCAGCAAGTTATGAAAAATATTGAAAATGCTTTTGAAAGTATTTTGCCCGAAAAATCGAAATTTGAAAAATAAAACAGCGATGAAAAATATTAAAAATCAACCGACATTTGCGTTGCTATATAATTTGGTATTGATATTGATAATTTATTACATTTGTCGCATTGCATTTTTTGTGATAAACAAAAGTTATTTTACTGACGTAAGTTTTTCTCATCTTTTGACCTTACTCAAAGGGGGATTTCAGTTTGATATTTTTGCAATTATGTACACAAATTTGCTGTATATTGTGATGCAACTCGTGCCGTTCAAATTCAGACTGAACACTGTCTATCAAACTGTTGCCAAATGGACTTTTGTTGTACCAAACAGCATTGCCGTTCTTGCTAATTGTTGCGACATCGTTTATTTCCCGTTTACCAACCAGCGCGCAACCAAATCGATTTTTTTGGAATTTCATAACGAGAACAATATACTGCAAATTATTACAAACGGCATTGTTGGTTATTGGTATGTAACTCTGCTTTGGTTGCTGCTTATGTTCTGTATTTATAAATTGTATTATCGCCCAAAAGTTGAAAAAAAAGCACCTGTCGCTGTCAAATCAAATTTGCGTTATTACGGTTTGCAAACTGTGCTGATGTTTGTTCTGGCATATTTTGTAATTACCGGAATGCGTGGAGGATTTGCTGTTACTGCCCGCCCGATAATGCTCAGTCATGCAAATAAATACGTCAACAAAAACACCGAAACCGCCATTGTGCTAAATACTCCTTACTGCCTGTTGCGGACATCGAATAAAAAAGTATTCAAAACACCCGAATATTTTAAAACTGAGGCAGAAATGGCAGCAATTTACTCGCCAATTCATCAACCGGCAAATCAAGAAGCATTTAAGCCGCTTAACGTTGTGATTATAATTCTCGAAAGTTTTGGAAAAGAATATTCCGGCTTTTTCAATGCAAATTTGGACAATGGTACTTACAAAGGCTACACGCCGTTTTTGGATTCGCTGTATGCCGAAGGGCTAACATTTGAATATTCATACGCCAACGGACGCCGGTCGATAGATGCTATGCCATCGGTGCTGGCGAGTATTCCAATGTTTGTAGAACCATTTTTTCTCACACCTTACTCTACTGCCGATAATGTGAACAGTATTGCCTCTATCCTGAAAGACAAGGGATATTATTCCGCATTTTTTCACGGTGCGCCAAACGGGTCGTTAGGATTTCAAGCATTCGCAAAAAAAATTGGATTTGATGCTTATTTTGGCTTTAACGAATATGGCGACCCAAAAAATGCACGTAGCACTTGGGGAATTTGGGACGAAGAATTTTTACAATTTTATGCCGACAAAATGGCAACTTTCGAACAACCATTTGTAACATCTATATTTACAACCACTTCGCATCATCCGTTTAAAATTCCGGCACGCTACGAAGGACAGTTTGCCGAAGGCACGCAGCCTATTCACAAAGGCGTAAGATATACGGATTATGCTTTAAAGCAATTTTTCGGGAAAATGGCACAATACGATTGGTATAAAAACACTTTGTTCGTAATTACCGCCGACCACACAAGCCAAACCACTCACGCAGAATACTTTACGGATATAAACAGATATTCCGTCCCCATTCTGTTTTATCATCCCGACAGCGATTTGAAAGGTTTTGTACAGACAATGCCTGTTCAGCAAATAGATATTTTGCCAAGTATTTTGAGTTATTTGAACTACGACAAACCGTATTTTGCTTTTGGACAGGATATTTTCAACACCGCAACGGAAGATAAATTTGTGGCAAATTACAATAATCCGCGTTTTCAGTTTATTAAACACAACTATTTTTTAGAATTTAACGGCGAAAAAATAATGGAAATTTATAAGCATATATCCGACCCTTTGCTTCAAAACAATTTAGTGGGCAAAGTCCCCGAACAAAGCGCAATGGAAACGCAACTAAAAGCCGTTATTCAGCAATATATGATGCGAATGAACGAAAACAGGTTATATTGAAAATGCTTTTGAAAGTATTTTGCCCGAAAAATCAAGTTTTGAGATTTAATTGCAATTTTGCAACATATTTATCCATTATGCTGTCATTGTCAACTTCGTTTCGGTCATATTGGTCAAAATAGCCCAGTCCCCGCTGTTTATATTTGCGGGCGCGCCCTCGACTTCGTTTTTCTAAAAATTCTTCGTATGATTTTACCGCATAATGATTAATTCTGATACTATTGTGAAGTGGCGGGCGTAGCCAGAAAGGTTGTTTTACCGTTTCTTTATTGCTATCTACAATTTTCCCCGAAAAACAAACAGCCTCGTGTGCACCAATAAGCGAGAGCGTTGCGCGCGGATTGACAATACTTTTTACGTGATGGTTATGGTTAAATTCGGGCAACGAATGTGTGCGAAACCGGTCAATAACAAACCCAGCCGTCCGTTCTTTTTGTCCGTTGGAGCCGTAACACAGCCAATTTATTTCAATGGCAGAAAACTCTTCGTAATCTTGTAAAAATTCAGGAATAGTTTCATTTTTCATTGGCACAATAAACTCATCTATGTCAATAAAGGCAATCCAGCGGGATTTTAATCTGTGTCGGCGTAAACAATTATCGTATGCCGCCATTTGCTTTTGTTTTCCTGCGATAAAACAATATTCTACCAATCCTGAGGCAATATATGCTTGCAACACAGCCTTTGTGTTGTCGGTTGATTCATTGTCGTAGATGTAAAATTTTTCGCAGCCAAGTGCGTGGTGATATTCAATCCATTCGGGAAAATAGCGACCTTCGTTTTTGGCGATGGCACAAATTGAAAAATAATACTGAGGCTTGGTTTTATGGCATTTTATGCTGGCGTAGGTTGCCACAGTGCGTATCCCGTATTTTTTTGCAGCACTGCGCATCTTGTGTCTGGCAATTTTATTGGGAACTAAATTTGCAATAAGTTTAAGTGTAATCATAATTCAAAACTCGATTTGTCAGTGAACAAATTGTTTAAAAAACTTTTCATTCGTGTTCTGTCGTTGTCCGAAACCCGTTCGCTATCGTTTA
This sequence comes from Paludibacter sp., assembly GCA_031284665.1. GTDB lineage: Bacteria > Bacteroidota > Bacteroidia > Bacteroidales > Paludibacteraceae > JAITXR01. The sequence continues at coordinate 751 of JAITXR010000055.1, read as the reverse complement.
CACAAACAAGTTTTGGGTGATATTTATCAAAATATTTCTGATAATTTTTCCGTTGCAGGCGCACCACGCACGATTCGTTTTTGCCAACATATTTTAACTGTCCGTGTCCTGTAGCCAAAGCATAATACAAAAACACAATCCGCTGAATATCTTGCTCGCTGCGCAAATGATTTGTAATGCAAGCCGAAAATTCTTTGCTAAAAATCTGTTCTACCGCCATTTGATAATCACTTTTCAGGTAAGCATCAATATTATGATGCGGTATTGCTGAATAATATTTGTGAAATTTACTTTCCACCAAATCAGCCGCATTTACCAAAGTTTGTTTATAAACCGAAAGTCCTTTTTTGAAAAATTTCTCTAATTTGTAACCAAGTTTTGCAGCAGTTTTTCTACACAGCCGCACGATAGGATAGCCATCGGCATTAAAGAAAAAATCGGGCTGCACTGCGGCATTGAAAAACATATCGTCGTTAGCATACAGAAAATGCTCAGATAAATCGGGAATTTTATACATAAAATATTCGATAATTACCGAATTATAACACGGTAAGGCTTCAGGCGGTAAAATATCTAAGTGGTCAATAATTTTTATTTTTTCGTGTGTAACATCAAGCCAATCAGGAATTTGATTGTCGGTAACGATAAAAATTTTCCTTATCCAAGGAGCAAATTTTTCAGCCGAGCGCAACGAATATTTCAGTTCGTCGTTGTTGGCGGTACGCCCTTTGCAATTCGATTGCGTGTTGGA
>JAITXR010000048.1 GCA_031284665.1 Paludibacter sp. | reverse complement strand
ATGAATAGTATTATCAATCTTTTGGGCGATATTTTTGTACACTCTATTTTAATTATTCCTTTCTATATAAGGTTTAGGAATACTTATCGTGCCATCAGAAATAGGCAATATAAACATTTACCTTTCGAGTTGGTATTATGGACGCTAATGTTAATTGTTGGTTTTTTTATATATCGGTCGGCTATTTACGACAAAATGTTGGTGCAGAAAGACATCTTTACAATTATTGCTGATATAATCTTGCACAGTATATTTATTATTCCTTTTTATCAAAGAAGTATATTTACATATCGCATTTTCAGAAATAGACAATATAAAAAAATCCCTTTTGAAATATCTGTGTGGATTGTAGGACTTGCAGTTGCATTTTTCTTGTACAAAATAACTATTTTGGGTAAAATTATTTGTATTTAATAAGGTCTAAAAAATCATTCTATCTCATTGTTTGTATTGAATAATTTTGTATTTTTGTCGGGAATTATAAAAATCAGTGCTATCTTGTGCCTCTCTCTAAAGAGAAAGGCAATTAACATCAATGAAAAATGGGCTTAAGCCCATTTTACGCCGATGTTAATTGAATCGGGTTTTAACCCGATGAAAAAAAAGAACAGAAATAAAAAAAACTATGCCATACATTAAAGTATATATCCATTTTGTGTGGAGTACTAAAAAACGCTTTCCTTTTTTTACATCGCAAGAACTAAGAGAACAGGTTTGGATGCATATTCACGACTATGCCAGTAGTAAAGGTATTGTTATTGACCAAATTAATGGATATGCAGAACATTGTCATTGTTTGGTTTCGTTGCGTGGAGAACAAACGTTAGGAGAAATAATGAAATTAATTAAGGGAGAGTCTTCCCATTGGATTAATAAAGGAAACTTAACGGAAGAAAAATTTGCTTGGCAAGATGAATATTTTGCAATGGCTGTTTCTCCATCAATGGTTGAAAAAGTAAGAGCATACATTAGAAGTCAAGAATCTCATCATCAAATAAAACCTTTTCAACAGGAATATGATGACCTTATCCAAAAAATCGGGGTTCAAACATTAAAGAATGACTAATGCTTTTTGTGCCTCTCTCTAAAGAGAAAGGCAATTAACATCAGTGAGAAATGGGCTTAAGCCCATTTTACGCCGATGTTAATTGAATCGGGTTTTAACCCGATGAAAAAAAGAAACATCAGAAATGATGAAATACAGAAACAGAAATCTCTTAAATATTTAAATAAGATAAACGTATGAAAAACAACTTTTTATTTTTAATGGTAGTAGGTATGTTTGCTTGTGGCGCGGTGTCGTGCAACAAAGGACAAACACACAGAATGGAATATCAACTTGTGGAGCACGAAGATTGGACGCGCAATGCCGTGATTTACGAAGTGAATGTGCGCCAATATACCAAAGAAGGCACATTTAAGGCTTTTGAACAGCAATTACCGCAACTGAAAGACTTGGGCGTGGATATTCTGTGGCTGATGCCGGTGTATCCTATCTCGGAACTGAACAAAAAAGGAACGCTCGGCAGTTACTATGCTGTGAAGGATTACAAAGCCGTAAGCCCTGAATTTGGCACAACGGAAGATTTCAAAAGTCTGATAGCCAAAGCGCACGAATTGGGCTTTAAGGTTATTTTGGACTGGGTGGCAAATCACACCGGTTGCGACAATGTGTGGATTGCCTCGCACAAAGATTGGTATGTTACCGACAGCACAGGCGGCTTACAAAGCCCCTACGATTGGACTGATGCCTACAAACTGAACTACAAAAATGCCGAAATGCGTGCCGCAATGACCGATGCAATGGCTTTTTGGCTAACCGATTTCGATGTCGATGGTTTTCGTTGCGATGTGGCAAGTGAAGTGCCAACAGATTTCTGGGACAGCACTCGCGCGGTGTTGAATACCGTGAAACCTGTGTTTATGTTGGCGGAGGCTGAAACAGACGAGCTGCTCGACTACGCTTTCGATATGGATTATGGGTGGCGGTTGCTGCATTTGATGGACGATGTTGCCAAAGGTGAAAAAACTGCCGACAGCATTGCTGCATACGTGCAAAAGGCTACTTCGCCAAAAGATGCTTACAAAATGAACTTCATTACCAACCACGATGAAAATTCGTGGAATGGCACTGAATACGAACGCTTGGGCGCAGGTGTGCAAACTTTTGCCGTGCTTACCTACACGCTACCCGGTATGCCGCTCATTTATTCGGGACAGGAAATTGGAAATAAAAAACGCTTTGAGTTTTTTGAAAAAGACCCTGTTACATCGTGGAACAAAAACGCAACTTTTGCTTTTTATAAAAAACTGAACGAACTGAAACACACACAGCCCGCACTGAAAGCAGGGACTCACGGTGGCGAAATGAAGTTTTACCGACATTCTGCCGAAAAAAATGTTCTGTTCTTTTCGCGTACAAAAGAAGGGAAAGAATTGGTAGTTATGCTCAATTTGAGCAATGAACCACAAACTATTTACTCCAACGCAGTACTGCCCAAAGGCGGATTTACCGACTTTTTTAGCGGTAAAAAAACCGAAACATTGCCCACTAAACTTGCAGCGTGGGAGTATAGGGTGTTTGTTCATTAAACAGAAAACAGCCCCCAAACCCCCAGAGGGGCTTCAAGAGTGGGGAACATCATCAGCAGCCCTATGTACCGCAAGTTTGCAACTTGTGGTTTTATCCAGCCACAAGTTACAAACTTGCGGCAAGAAGGGGCGGGTCGCTGAGCGTAGCCGAAGCGTTTTTCACTTTTCATTTTTCGTTTTAAGCCCTTATTCTTTTAAAGCACCCTTAGTAGCTATAAGTGTCCCCGCGTTCAGACAAGGTTATTACCTTGTCTGAACTATCCGAGCAGGTTCTACCTGCGTGTATCAAGCAATATTAAGCAGGTACAACCTGCTCCCATACCTCCGACAAGGCAG
>JAITXR010000013.1 GCA_031284665.1 Paludibacter sp. | reverse complement strand
TTATATTATTCCCCTTCCCGGATAATAGTCATATCCACTATAAGTTATTGTTATTGCAACGAAAAAAGCCAATACAATAGAAATCCACAGTAAAATTTTAAACCATAACGGAAATTTTTCTTCTTCTATCTTATAGGTATTAAAAGAAGATTTTATTTTTCTCTTTTTTCTCTTTCTCTTTTTTTGCATAATATTAATTGGCTGGGCTAACTGTTGTAAGTGTTTCTTTTGTTGTTGTATGAAAATTTTCAGGATGTAATAGTACTTGTTGTAATACTCGCTGCCGCGGATTTTTAATCCGTGTGTGTATAATACTGCTAATCAATAATTTATCAACATTACAATTGCAAATAGGAACGAACGGTGGGTTACTCCACATTTGATATATCGCTCGCCCAATCAAGATTATTTTTACATGTTCCCCATAAATTTTCCCCATTTTCTTTAGGTAATTTCTTGTATTTGGTAAATTTTTGGTATTTTGAACTGTCGTATATTTCAACACTATCTTTATAATGACTAATATACTGCTTTAATTGCTCAAATTTATCTTCATTACTTTTAATATCAAGAAACTCTGTAGAATAGGAACAATCATCTGTTGGTGTATATATATTTAACCAATCCAATAATTTACCATCAGGGTAAATGCTGTATGTATAAGTTATGATAGTATCATTAAAAATAAATTTTTCATAATACTGTGGAGTGGTATCACAATTACAATTAGTAAGTTGATGTTTTGTCTTACTATGCCAATAGTTCCCTTTATTTACATAGTGAATAAGTATTTTCTTTCTAAATCGTTCACAAACTAATACTTGAATAGTATCTGTTCCACTTTTTACTGCAACAAATGGCTCTGTTATTTTGTCCGAGGTGTTAATACCCTGCAAACTATATTCATCAAATATTTGATATTTTTCATATCCTTTGGGAATTCTTACGCAATTAGATAAAAGCAGTATAATGGCTATGTGCGTTAAAATTATTTGTGTTTTCATTTATATTATTTTTTTTAAGGACATTTTTCCATTGGCGCGAATACCCTGTTTGGCGCAAGTTTGCAACTTGTGCCTATAATAATTACAGTTTTTAACAGCACAAAGTTATAAAACTTTTATTGTTTTCAGTCCGAGTTAAAGAATTTATCCCGAGGTGTCGGGACTTGAACTATACAATTTGCTGAATGATTGCACCTTATAGGGAGCGGGTAGTTATCAATTATTCCACCAATCACGCAACTTGCTTTCCAAAGAATTTTGCTTTATGGGCTGTTCGGTTGGATATTTTGCCTTACGATTGGAAAATATTTTTTGGCGATTAATGTTTACAAGATAAATAAAACAAATGGTAGAAACAACAAATAACAAAAATACAGTCCAATCTTTCCACTTAGGTACAATATTATTCTTAATAATAAGATGCTTTTTCTTATTTGCATAAAGATACATTAATACATTTATTACAAAAAATAATCCATAATAGATAATCGGATTCAATAAAGAGTATTCTTTTCTGGGTGCATATATAGCTAATACTACATTCATAAAGTTAAGTATTATCAATAAGGATAACAAAATAGAAGTTCCTAACAAAGGACTTTGGTTTTTAACTTTACAAAGCAACATGTAAATACGGTTTAATATAAATGTTAATATATTATTCATAAAAATGGGTTATCAAATAATGTATTTCTCTCGCCGGCGCAAATTAATAATTTTTTGTCAATTCTCAATTATCCAAAAATCACTACAAAAATAAACGAAAATTATCAATATCAAAAATAAATCAGTAAATGTAAAAATTAATTCCTACATTTCTTAATTTCTTAAATTTCTTAATTGGCACATTGGCATATTGGCATATTGTTAATTGTTAATTGGCATATTTTTGATTAATTTTTTTCCTGTAAATTTTGAAATCAAAAAAAAATTCTATCTTTGTAGAAATTTTTATTAAAATAATATGAAAACAGTTAATGAAAAAGTTTCAGCCCTCCGCTCTTCAATGGAGGCAAAAGGCATTTCGGCAATAATTATTCCCGGCACCGACCCTCACGCAAGTGAATATCCTGCCGATTGTTGGAAAGAACGAGTATGGGTATCGGGTTTTAACGGCTCTGCCGGAACGGCTGCTGTTACAACTAAAAAAGCCGGATTATGGACTGATTCACGATATTTTTTACAAGCCGCCGAGCAACTTTCGGGAAGCGATTTTGCATTGATGAAAATGGGATTGCCCGAAACGCCTGAAATTATTTACTGGTTAACAACTGAACTCAATGCGGGCGAGCGCGTGGCTGTAAATCCGCAAATGTTCTCTGTGAAGGATTACGCTCATTTAAAATCGGAACTCGCGCTGGCAGGTATCGAACTTGTGTCTGCCGACTTGATTGGCGACCTTTGGACTGACCGCCCTGCTACGCCAAGCGACCCTCTGTTTATATACGATGTAAAATATACGGGACGGTCGGCAAGCGAAAAACTGACTTTGCTCCGTAACGAACTTGCAAAAGCCTACGCCGATGCCACAATTCTTTCCTCGCTCGACGAAATTGCGTGGTTGTATAATATTAGAGGTAATGATGTAAAATATAATCCGGTAGTGATTGCATATTCGATTGTCGAAAACACAAAGGCTACTCTTTTTATCGACGAAAATAAATTAGGGACTGCCGAGCGGAAATCGTTGAACGAACAAGGGGTTGAAATTGCGCCGTATTCCGAAATTTACAATGCTATTACAAAAATAAATGTCAACAAAGCCGTGTTGATTGATGCCGCAAAACTCAATCAGTCGCTTTTTGAAAAAATACCATCCGCAATTGTTGTTCGTAAAGCAGTATCGCCTGTAACACAATTAAAAAGCATAAAAAACGAAGTGGAAATGGCAGGTATTCGTCTTGCAATGGTAAAAGACGGTGTGGCACTGACCAAGTTTTTTATTTGGCTCGAAAAGAATTTGAAAAGTGGAGAATTAACCGAATTGTCGGTTGATAAAAAACTTTATAAATGTCGTGCCGAACAGGATGGATTTAAGAGCGAAAGTTTCTCTACCATAGCAGGTTACGCCGCTCACGGAGCAATAGTTCATTATAGCGCAACGCCCGAAAGTAATGCGACCTTAAAGCCCGAAAGTTTGTTTTTGCTCGATTCGGGAGCGCAATATCTCGATGGCACTACGGATATTACTCGCACTATTGCGCTTGGCACTCCCACAATTCAGCAAAAATCTGATTTTACGCTCGTTCTCAAAGGTCATATAGCACTTGCCCAAGCACAGTTTATACAAGGCACTCGCGGCTCGCAACTCGACATTTTGGCTCGTCAGGCAATGTGGAATTTGGGCATTAATTACGGACATGGCACAGGACACGGAGTAGGGCATTTCCTTAATGTGCACGAAGGTCCGCAAAATATCCGAATGGACGAAAATCCAACAGAACTAAAACCCGGAATGTTTATTTCGAACGAACCGGGGATTTATCGAACAAACCAATATGGTATTCGTACCGAAAATCTGGTTTTTGTTGTTGAGGCAAAAGAAACTGAATTTGGCAAATTTTTCAAATTTGAGACACAAACTCTTTTCCCAATCGACATCAATTTAATTGATACCGATGCTATGACTAAAAGCGAAATAGAATGGTTAAACGACTATCACACAAAAGTTTACAAACGACTTTCGCCCCTGCTCAACGAAGATGAACGAATGTGGCTAAGCGTAAAATGTACACCTATAAAATGGGTTGAATAATAAAAGTTTTTTTTCGTAGCAAATGGACAAACGAAATTCTTTACTTGGTAAAAACATTGCAATGCCGGAACATTATAGCCCGGCATTGCTTTTTCGTATTGAGAGAAATCAAAATCGAAAAAAATACAATATTGACTCCCAAAACTTGATTTTTTGTGGCGTTGATGTTTGGAATTGCTACGAATTTTCGTTTCTTACAAATAATGGTTTGCCAATTCAGCGAGTTTTGAAAATAATTGTGCCCTGCGAAAGTAAATTTTTAGTGGAATCAAAATCGCTAAAACTTTATCTTAATTCGTTCAATATGGATTTTTTTGGCGATTCAATCCAAGAGGCGGAAGACAAAGTTAAAACGTTGATTACAAACGATTTATCCATACTTTTAGAATGTGAAATTATAGTTTCGTTTTTTGCTGACGAAAGTGCAAGCAACTGCGAAAATTCGTTTAATCCGCAAATTTACAAGCAATTAACAGATTTAATTTCGAGCGAAAATTTAAATTCGGCAGTATTTAGCGATTATAACGAAAATGCACAAGTTCTGAAAAAAAACGACCCCGAAACTATGCGCGAATATACATTCTGCACAAATTTATTACGCTCAAACTGTCCGGTAACAAATCAGCCCGATTTTGGCGATTTGTATGTCAGAATGAAAACGCATAATATGCCTGATTTTCTATCAATACTGCGATATATAGTGTCGTTTCGCAAAGAAAATCATTTTCACGAGGAGATAGTAGAAATGATTTACAAACGTTTTTTTGATATTTTTGAGCCTGACGAACTGTTGATAGCCGCAAAATATACCCGACGTGGCGGCATAGATATAAATCCGCTGCGGGCATCGGCGAGCGAGTTAATTCCTGTTGCCTTTGTGTCGCAAAATATTAGCGAGCAAAAAACTTTTCGGCAATAAATTTGATTATTAAATAAAAAGGTTGTATCTTTGCGAACGATTTTTCAAGACACAATAATTGCGGCAGTGGTGTAATGGTAGCCACGCCAGCCTTAGGAGCTGGTGCCGAGAGGCGTGGGGGTTCGAGTCCCTTCTGCCGCACTGAAAAACAAGAAAAATCGAGTAAATTTCTGAAACTCAATGGGTTTTCAGAGATTTTTTTTATGTCAAAAAACCAAAAGTTATGCTTTATATCCTGTCGAAAAAGCAAAAAAAACCGCACGGCTCAAATGCGGGTTAGGGTGTAATAATAAAAACAAGTATTGAGCCTCCCTGAGCTTTAAGCATATTCCAAAATAATTTTAGGGTCAATATTAAATACCGTATATAGACGTTTTGCCATTCTCAAAGATATTGCTCTTTTGCCTCGCATTACTTGTGATAGTGTAGGCTCGTTTACGCCAAGCATTCCCGACAATTCTTTCTGCCTGATATTCCGGCTGTACATTTCATCTTCAATGTTTCTTATCAATGGCGATTTTTTTCTAACATTAAGATGCTTAAATTGAATATATTCATTTTCATATTGCGCGCACAATATCCCCAAACGCCCTATTTCACGGATATATTCATTATCGGATTCGGGGTCGTCAAGACAGCCGTTTTCTGTTGCCTCTTTTATTAGCACTTTTACCTGCGCCAACACTTTATCATAATCTTCCCTTGTGGTTAATTTTGATACATTTTCAAATAATTTTTTCATAATTTTTTTATTGTAAAACAGTTAAACAATCTATTTTATCATATTCCGAATGTGTTCCAATAAAACAAACAGTAGCAGTCCCGACCGCAAACAAAATAACGGCTACCAGTCGGTAATCATTACCTTTTATATTGAATACATATCGGCTTTTTCCTACATAATCTACGCTCGGAAAATAGGATTTCAAGTCATTATGGCTCGCAAATTTCGATTGCTCCATTTGCTCAATCCAACGAATGACAACATTTGCTGAATTTGCGTGTTTCGTAATAAACTTGTCCACCAATTCTTTATTTAAAACTTCCATTACTTCTTGATTTATTTGCAAATATAATAATAAATTATCAATTATGTAAACTTCTTTTCTAAAATAAGGTATATTTAACGTTTACTAAATTATTTTTTTGAGGATAAAAATTTATTGTGCGGCATTAATTGTTGAAAAATTTATAAAAAAACCCTCGAATAGCGAGGGTTGCAAAGCCGTAAATAATTTATAATTTGTCAAATTTAGAATTAAAGTTCTACGGCTAACAGTTCACGTCCAAGATGATGTAATGCGTGTGTTATTCTTGAAGACTGCTCTCTGCGCGGACGGCTTGTGCCTGCCGAATAACGCTGTAGTTGCCGCTGATTTATACCTGTAAGGCGTTCCAGCGCGGCATTGGTAAAAATACCGTTATAAAGAATGAGTAAACTTTGGGGGTCGAACTTATAGATAAGTTCGTAATCAGTTGCAAACGCAGATGGGATTTCATCGCCATCTTCACGCATTCCATCTAAATGAAATTCCACTGCATCGGCAATGTTTTGTTTCAACTCTTCAAATGTTTTTCCGGTAGATACACAGCCCGGCAATTCATCCAAATATGCTGCATAATTATTATCGGTAATTTCTACTGTTACTGTTACTTTTCCCATTTTTTTTGATTTTTGATTTTTTGAAAGGCAGCACTAATATAGCCCCGCTTGAATTAAAATACTTTTTGAGGTGCCGGGAGGCAAATCGTCATTCCATCCACCCGGAACTGTTACGCGACCGGGCTTTGTAGGATGCTTGAATTGCTTGTGGCTACCTCGTTGAGTTACTAAGTACCAACCATCGCTTTCGATATAAGCAACGATTGATTTTACTTTCCAAATTTTCATAGAACTTTTTTGCTTTTAAATCTGACCCTACAAAAATAGTTGTAATTTTACAACTATCCAAATTCTCGGGCAACTATTTTCAATGTTTTTGTTTTTAAATTATCTTTGCACTGCCAACCTAAATTTTTAGATTTTTTGCTTACAATGATGAAATTGAAGTACATTTCCGATTTTTTTGTTGAAAGCTATTAATAATAAACCCAACCGATAAACAACTTAGTTTATTTTAAGTTGCTAATAATGAATAAAATATGGTATTTTTTTTGTATATTTGTATATTAATTTTATATTTTTTAATTATGAGAAATGATAAACAAATTTGCTTTGAATGTAAACACTTTGCTGGAAATGCAAAAGGTGTTCTTGAGGGTTGTAGAGCATATCCGGACGGTATAGATTGGCAAAAGTCAATCACAGAACACGATAAGCCTTTTGACGACCAAATAGGAGATTATGTGTTTGAATGGGTTTGTGAAGATTGTGCGCATTCCGCACGCTATCATAAAGAACTTCCTCTTGGTACTTGTTTTGCTTATCCTAATGGCAAAGATGGATTGGGTGAATTTATTGGGAAAGGACATAAAAATATTTTACCAAATCAAAAATGTAATTATATTTATACTCCACACAAAGATTGATTTATTTTGATAGATTTTCATCTACCCATTTACCAACTAATTTTGCATATTCGGTAGGTTTGAACTGTTTATATGCTGTTTACGAAGTAAAACGTTCAAAAAATGTAAAGTACAAAATTATGTCATATCGTAAAAGAATAATAGGCAACTTTGCATCAGCAGGAATTTCCGCAACTTTCATCGAACTATACTGAACTCTGTTAGAGTTAAAACAAAGCACTTGCAATGCAGAAAGCAAGGTCGTTGGATTACTCGTAATTTTAATTCGTAATTGGATTAAATGTGTGTAACAAACAGCATTGTGTTTGAATGTAGCACCAAACTATACGACAAGCCGGGGTTAAACAGTCGTGCAAACATATTTCTGCGGCGTGCGTTGAAAGCCACAAGCGAAATTTTGTTTTCGCTCAGAAAATCGCTCAAAATATCAGGATTATCACCAAAGCCCACAAAATTATAATGAGCCGATATGTTGGGATAATGCTTTGAAAAATAGGCTTCTATGCCGCCAAGCATTACCTCGTCCCAAGCCTCGTTTTTTTCTCTTGCGTGGATAAAATAAATATCGGTTTTCTTTGAGCCAAAAAATTCGAGAGTTTTGTCAATAGCGATAAGGTCTTTTTGGTCAAAGTTTGTAACAAAAGCAATCCTGTGAATTTCTGAAATTTTTTCCGTACTGTGAGCCGGCACTGCAAACACAGGCACCGACGTGGATTCCATAACTTCGGCAGTAACACTCCCGATAAGTTCGGTCGCCACGCCTTTTCCGTGAGTTCCCATAACCACAAGCGCAGGTTTATTTTTTTTACAGTAATCAATAATTTGGTCTTCGGGGACACCTTCTTTAAGCACAAAACTGAATGGAATATCAGCAATTTCGTGATTTGCAATACGTTTTTTAATCATATTTTCGGTATTTTCGGCATCCGCTTTAGTCAGATTAATAGTTCGGCGTAACAGTTCGTTGTGCTTCACGCTGTAAGTTTTAACCGAATGATGTTCGGCAAAAGTATAAGATGGCATAAAATAAACGTGTAAAATTACCACTTCGGCATCGAGCAGTTTGGCAATAGCAAAACCGGCATCAATAGTGCCTTCGATTAAATCCGCAAAATTCAGGGCAATCAGCACTTGCGTGCGTTTTGTCGATTTATCGGCAGCAGGCTCCCACGCCTTTTCAATTTCTTCGACAATAGTCAGAGCCTTTGGCAAATCCGACTCTTTAATTCGCACGCGAACACCCACAGCCACTTCGGGGTTTTCGATATTCAGATTGTGAATAATGACTTCGATGCCGTTTTTTTCAAGCACTGCTTTGAGCATTGTGGCTCGCTGATATGTGCGTATTGCTAAGGTAACAAGTTTATCTTCCATTGTGTTTTTTATTATTTTAAAACAAAAGTAATTGTTTTTTTTTGAATTTGTTTAGATAAATTTAATAACTTTGTTCTGCAAAACATAAAACTTATCAAAATGAAAAAACTTTTTTTTAGCATTATCGCTGTTTCGATAGCATTTTCAGCCCTTGCAGGCGACCAAAACTCTCAATTATTAACACAAAATCAACAAAACGAAATGAAAGAAGTACACGATTTTATCCGCAAATGCAGTTATTATTTTCTTGCAACAACCGATGCAGACCAGCCGCGAGTACGCCCTTTTGGCACTATTGCCATTTACGATGGAAAATTGTATATTCAAACCGGAAAACGCAAAAATGTATCCCAACAGATGATTGCAAATCCCAAAATTGAAATTTGCGCTTACGACCAATCTTCCGGCGAATGGGTGCGCATTCAAGCCATTGCCACGCCCGACGACCGGCGCGAGGTTAAACAATTTATGCTCGAGCAATATCCATCGTTAAAAGCAATGTATTCGCCCGACGACGATAATACTTTTGTGCTTGCGCTAACATCTGTAACTGCAACATTTTATTCATTTGCAGGTGAGCCTAAGGTTTATGAGTTTTAAATTTTTTATCGTTAAATAATTCTTTGGATTAACCCTCATAGGAATTAAACCCTTATAAGGTAAATTGTAAAAAATTGATTGGTTTGAGTTTTCATTCCGTTAGGAATGAATCGCTCGGTAGAATATGGATATTTGCCCAATCCTTGTGGATATTGTCTGTTGTTTCTACCGAGCGATGCAAACCTACGGCTTGCAAGACTTTTAATAACACAATTGATTAGAACGAAAAGATAAAAAAAATATTTAAATTTTTTACAACCCTACTTGTTAGGGTTACAACAAACCTTTTTAATAGATTATATGAATTCTGTTGTCGATTTTAAGTATATCCTTGTTAACGATAAAGATAAGACATTTGGCTTATCGGTCAATACTGTTGGCTATCAGTCGATACAGCCCTTTCAGCCTTATCCCGTGTCCGACCATCCATCAGGATATTTTTTCAATGCGAAAAAAGGTAGAGTTTTACGCGAGTATCAATTTGTGTATTTAACGCAGGGAAAAGGGAATTTGCAGTTTGAAAATAAACACGAAATTGCAGTGTCGAAAGGTGTTCTTTTTGCGATTTTTCCGGAGCAATGGCATAGTTATCATCCTTTACCCGAAACCGGTTGGAATGAATATTATATTGGTTTTGAAGGAGCATTTATCGACCAAGCGGTGGAAAAAGGCTTTTTGACAAACGATAAGCAAATTTTCCAAATAGGTATAAACGAGGAACTTATAAATCTTTTTACCCGCGCAATAGAAATTGCCGAGTCGGATAAAGCAGCGTCGCAACAGTATCTTTCGGGAATTGTGATGCACATATTAGGATTAATATTATCGGTGTCGCAAAACAAAATTTTTGAGGAAAGCGATTTGGCGCAAAAAATTGAGCAGGCAAAAATGATTATGAACGCAAATATTTTAGGTCAAATAAATGCTGAAGATATGGCTGAGCAACTAAATATCAGTTATTCGTGGTTTCGCAAAGTTTTCAGAGAATATACAGGATACGCTCCGGCAAAATATTTTCAGTTACTTAAATTGCGGAAAGCCAAGCAGATGCTGGTTGGCACTTCACATTCGGTAAAAGAAATTGCATTTATGCTTGGTTACAGTTCGGCGGAACATTTTTTCTCGCTATTTAAAAAATATGCAGGATATACGCCAATGGAATATCGCTCGTATGGACGCGAGATTAATCCTTGATTAAATTACGTAAACAATTAAAAAACAATAAATTCGATGAAAAATCTTTGGAAATACATTATCATTTTCGCTGTTGGTTATTATTTTTCCGGCTGCAGCAATGTTGAGCAACAAATTGAAAAATCGCTTAGCGAACAACTCGAAAAATATCCGGAATCGCGTTTGCAGGATATTTATAAAAATTTTTATCAGGATTGTTTCGGCACAGGACACGCCATTTCGGATACGGCAATGGTGCTGAATTATTTGCAGTCGGAATTACAAAACAGCACTCCCGCGCCATCTGCGCCGATGATTGAAACGCTTGGGTGGAGGCATAATTTTGTCCGTATAAATATTGATGCTGTTCGGCAAGGGAAAATTTCAGCCGAAAATCTTGCAAAAGCATTTATAGCCGGTGCCTCGAAAGTGGATGAGAAAAACACAAAAAATTGGGTAAACGAATGGCAAACTATTACCCGAATTATCGAAAAAAAACATTTGCCGGTTAAAGATTTTGAAACGGATAAAGCGAAAATCGACAGTATTTTACGCGCAAATCCCACACAGGCACTGCATCATAGTGCGGCTTTTAATCAAAATTATAATCCTCATTACAGAGTAGTCGAAAAATCAGATGTTCCGGAGTTTGAATATTGAATATTGAGTATCAAGTATTAAGTATCAAGTATTGAGCATCAAGTGTTGAGTATCAAGAATTAAGTATCAAGAATTAAGTACTGAGTATTGAGCATCAAGTATTAAGTATTAAGATATAAGGCAGCGTAATTCCTAATTTTTACATTCCTACATTTCTTAATTTCTCAATTTTACATTTTACATTCTACATTTTACATTTTACATTCTACATTTTACATTCTACATTTTACATTCTACATTTTACATTCTACATTTTACATTCTACATTCTACATTACTT
>JAITXR010000380.1 GCA_031284665.1 Paludibacter sp. | reverse complement strand
CCAAACATTCCATAAGCACGTAAACGCGAGAAATTGGTATTATGGTTAAGTTTGGCATCAATACGACTTTTGAGTATATCGCCCACTAAATTCTGATAAGCATCGGGGTTAACTACCACGTTATTAAGCAAATGCTCAAATAATTGAAGTGCAGCGGTCATATTTTCGGCAAGTCCGTTAAGCGAAACGTAAAGGCGGTCGGTGCTCGACGAAACACTATAATTGCAGCCAAGTTTATAAAACTCTTCTTTTATTTGTTCCGACGAATATTTATCAGTGCCAAGATATGACAAATATGTGATTGCCAAAGCAAGTTCCTTGTCGTTGTCGCTACCCATATCATAAACATAATTGAGTTCAAACAACACATTTTCAGTATTTTTCTTATATAAAACAGGAACATTATTGTTGGATGTAAGGAAAGTTATTTCGTTTTTATAATCAACAAAAACAGGATTTATAGGATTAACTTTTGCACTTTGAATATCTTGTACAAAACGACTAACCGAATCGCGATTTACATCAATTGGTGAAATTGTTGGTTTATCGATTTCAATTTCGTCGGTTTTGCCGTGTTTTTTGTAAACAATCACATAATTATTGGCTAATTTTTCGTTGGCAAACGCCACAATATCTTCTTTTGTAAGTTTAGCCATATTATCGAGTTCTGCAACTTCGTCAGCCCAATTTGTTTGATTTATAAACGATTTATACATAGCCGATGCACGCGAAACATTACTTTCCATTCCGCGAATTTCGCTCAGTTTGAAGTCGTTAACTACCGCCGGCAACAACCAATCGGGGAAATCGCCATTTTTCAGTTTTTCCACTTGTTCCAACAGAATATCGCGAGCCTGCTCCAGCGTTTGTCCTTCTTTGGGCGTTGCCATAAGGAGCAGCGCTTGATTTTCGGCAAGAATGTCGGGTTGCGAGCCTGCACTGAGTAACAACTGTTTTTGTTTAACATTGAGGTCTATCAAACCGGCATGACCGTTGGTAAGTACCATATCGAGCAAGCGCAATTTCAAAATTTCGGTCGGATTTTTTGCATCAATGCGATAAGCGAGCACCAATTCGTCGGCATCTTTACCGAAAATTGTTTTTTCGACCGGAGCGGTAAATGGTTGGTCAATAAATTCGGGTTGCACAACGTCTTCGCCACGTTTGAGTTTACCAAAATACTTATCAATTATTTTTATTGCCTCGTCAGGATTGAAATCGCCCGACATAGTAATTGCCATATTATTAGGAATATAATATTTATTGAAATAATTCTGGATATTTACAAGCGAAGGATTTTTAAGATGCTCTTGCGTACCGATAACTGTTTGAGTTCCATAAGGATAGTTAGGATAAAGCAAAGCGTAAACCGTTTCCCAAAGACGGAAACCATCGTGATTCATCGAACGATTTTTTTCTTCGTACACCGTTTCGAGTTCGGTATGGAAAAGGCGGAAAACGGGATTTTCGAAACGGTCAGCCTGAATTTTTGCCCAATTTTCGATTTGGTTTGACGGTATATCTTCCTGATACACAGTTTCGTCTTCGGAAGTATGCGCATTTGTACCGCCTGCCCCAATAGTTGCCATCAGTTTATCATATTCGTTAGCAATGGCGTATTTAGAGGCTTCTTGCGACACTGCATCAATTTGCCGATAAATGGCTTGGCGTTCGAGCACATCGGTGGTTGAGCGATAGATTTCAAAAAGATTGGTGATGCTGTCGAGCAACGGTTTTTCTTTTTCAAAATCCATAGTTCCAAAATTAGGAGTACCTTTAAATAGCAGATGTTCGAGGTAGTGAGCAAGTCCGGTAGTTTCGGCAGGGTCGTTTTTGCCACCTGCGCGAACAGCAATGTAAGTTTGAATGCGCGGTGCATCCTTGTAAACCGACATATAAACTTTCAGACCATTGTCGAGAGTATAAATACGTGTATTTAGCGGGTCGCCGGCAACACTTTCGTACTTGTATTGATTACAGCACGACGAAATGCACAATAGTGCAAGTACGAAAATTAACGAAAATGAGATTTTTTTCATAAAAATAATAATTTACAGTTTATAGTTAATAATTTATAGTTTATAGTTTGTAGGAATATAGTTAATAGTTAATAATTTATAGTTAATAATCTATAGTTTATAGTGAATAGCAAATAATAAATAATAATCGCTGCGAAGATAGTGAATTTTTGCCAAATAAAAAAACAGAACAAGTTTTTATTTTGTTGCGCCATTGTGTTTAAAATTCTATTGTTTTGCGTATAAAATAAATAGCAAGCGCGAATGGATAATTAAAGCAATAGTTTCTCCGGATTGCCACCATTGACGTGCTTTTATAATTCACTCAAAACCAATATATTATATTTCGGCTTGTCTTCTTGCCTTACTGTTTGTTATCAAAGAGCACTTGCGCTTAATAAATAAACAAGAAAACGGAAAGGCATTTTTTTTGAATTTTTTTTATCCCCTACTCGCTAATCGGCTTACCGCTTGGTTTACCAAAAATAACGGAAACAATATCTGCAATCCGTATCTTACCATATTAATATAGAAAATCAAATAAATCAAAGTTCAGACAAAAATTAACGATAATTTTATTTTTGTAAATTGATTAATATTGAAGATATAAAAAAAATATTTATCTTTGCAATACATTAAAATACTAACTAACTAAAAAAAAATGTTATGAAAAGTCTAAAAGGAACACAAACCGAAAAAAACCTGTTAACAACATTTGCAGGTGAAAGTCAGGCGCGTATGCGTTATACTTATTTTGCAAGTACAGCAAAGAAAGAAGGTTA
>JAITXR010000310.1 GCA_031284665.1 Paludibacter sp. | reverse complement strand
TTCTCCGCTCGCGCGGGCTTGCAGCCCGTGTGTTGACTGTTTTATTAAGGCACGGATTGCTTCCACGACAAGTCGGGACACGTCGGAAAATACCTCGCAATGACGGACTGCGTTTGTTTTTTCGTGCTTTCGTGCTTTCGCCCATTAATTAGTAGTTTTTCACTAATCACTAATCATTGAAAAAGAGTTTATATTCTCCGGCATCGAGCGTAATGTTTTCAGTTTCGGTGGTGTTGGTGAAATTTGTGTTTGTAAAAATTTCGTTCCACGTGCCGATTTTCTCAAAGTTTACAGGCTCTGTTTTTTGTACAACATCAAAATTTGCAATTGCAATCGCAGTTTTATTGTCTTGTCTCAAAATCACATATTTGAAGTTTGAGCTAAGCAAAATGCTAAAATTGCTTGTAGAAAATATGCTTTCGGAGTTTCGTAATTCTAACATTCGTGCAAAAACGTTATACAAAGCCTTTCGGCTTGGCTGGTCGGCATAATCCCAACGAATAGGTTTTTTGTCGAGCCGCCCGTCTTCCATCGACGAGCCGAGTTTGTAGTCGTAGCCGAGTTCGCCGAATTGCCAAATCATTTTTGCACCCGGAATCGACAAAAATATAACTGCCGCAGCCTCCACACGTTTCAGTCCGGTGTCAACATCTTTTACATTGTAATTATCAACGCTTTTGCCCCATTGCTTGTTTTTGTACATTAGCCGTTCTTCGTCGTGGCTTTCCATATAGGCAACCAAATTTGATTTTGTCCAGCCGCGATTTTTATACGATGCCCACGAAATATCGCCTTTATTTTTGCCGTTTTCTTTTTCCTCGCCCCAGCCCATTGTCGCCTCATTGACGTTATAATTCATATTTCCCCAAAGTTTAATTCCGGCATCGGCTAATTCTCGTTCTTCGCTATTGTCGGCGAGATGTTCAAAAATCACTATTGCATCGCTTTTTCGTTTCCAAATTTGGCTTGCCATTCGTTTCAAAATTGCAATACGTGAGGCATCGTAAGCCTGTCCGTCGCCTTTGGTGTTGGTAAATCCTTTTGTGAAATCGAAACGAAAACCGTCGATTTTGTATTCTTTGAGCCAAAAAGCACAAATGCTATCCACAAAGTTTTGAGTGTATGTGCTTTCGTGATTAAAATCGTAACCCCACGAATATGAAGTGTTTGGCGATTGCACATTAAAATAAGGATTGTTAGCCGCCACTCGTTCGCCGTTCATATATAAGCGCACAAGCGGGCATTGTCCGTAACTGTGATTTAGCACCATATCCATAATTACCGCAATTCCATTTTCGTGGCAGGCATCTATAAACTGTTTGTAATCAACGCTTTGTCCGTATGCTTTATCAGTTGCAAAATAAAACGATGGATTATAGCCCCAAGAATCGTTACCTTCAAATTCGTTGAAAGGCATAAGTTCTATTGCGTTTATTCCCAGCGATTTAAGATAAGGCAGTTTTTCTTCTACGCCTTTGATTGAGCGTTTTTCGGTAAAATCGCGAATTAATATTTCGTAAATTGCGAGATTATCGGCGTTTGTGATTGTGAAATTTTGAACTTTCCAACTGTAATTCTCCTTTGCTGTGGAAACTACCATTGCAATTTCGCTTGTTTTTCCTTGCGGATAGGGGATTAAATTGGGATAAATTTCGGTCGAAATGCTGCTATCGTTCCAAGGGTCGGAAATTTTATTTGCATAAGGGTCAGCAATACGTATTTGATTATCAACAAGATATTGACAAATATATTCTTTGCTGTTATCCAAATTTCCTATTGCAAGCCAAAATCTGTCGCCCGATTTTTTCATTTTATAATTGTCCGTAACTGTCCAATTATTAAAATCGCCAATGATATAAACCGACTGTTTGCCGGGCGCATAAAGAACAAATGCCAATGAATCGTCAGAAATTTGTGTAATTCCGTCGGCATAAGTTACATTTTTTGCTATTTCGTTTGGTAAGGGGTCTTTGCAGGCAAAGAGGAAACAGACAATTGATAATATTGTAAGTATTTGTCGCATTATGGTATTATGAAAAAGGGTTAAAAAAATCAAACTCTAACAAGGTTCGGCGCCTTGTTAGAGTTTGCAAAACATAATAAACTTTATAATTTAGTTAAGGTATATTTCAGGTTTACTATGTCTAATGTAATAAAATATGTTCCGGCATCGGTAATAGTGATATTGTTGCCACCGGGCACAGCGTCTCCACCGGAGCCACCGTAATTGTTATCCCAACCGTCGTTCAGGCGGAATTTAATCTCACCTACTGTTAATGGAATAGTGCTTTCCCACTGTTGATTTTCGTAATTCCAATCCATATCTGTATCGGCATCCCAACCACCCGGAGTGGCATCTCCGATGATACCCCACGAGTATGCTTCCATTACAAGAGTTAAATTGTTCAAATCAACTGTAATTTTGTAATATCCTGCACCCGGAGAGAGAATATTTGCTCCCTTTTCAACAAGAGTAGCACCGTCGCTCGACCCCCAATTTAGTGGATCCCAATCTCTTTGTCCCGTAAATTTAAATTCCACACCGGCAGCATCAAATTTTACATAGCCGATATAAATTCCATTATCTGTCAAAGAGCAAAGAGCAGGAGCAGTTGCAGGATTCCATCCTTGATGAGCACCCGGCATATAAATCCAAGCCGGCTGTGGCTCGTATGGCGTAATTGTTACTTGCACAGGGTCGGAATACGACACTAAACCGATTTCGGGCGAGCCGGTAGTGGCACTTACTGCCGATTTGATGCGCAACCAAGCAGTATTGGACTCCAAAGTTACACCACCCACAGCAACGATTGCCGAATTTAAAACTTTGTTGGTTATCACAATACTGTCCTCCGAAGCGGCTGCACCAACCGATGTTGTCTGACTTTCGGGAAAAGTATTGCTCAACGATATTTGTACTTGATTGGTAATAGGCACAGCAGCGGAATATACAGCAGGAGTATATTTGACTGTTGTAAATTTGCTATCCAAATTGTCGGCGGTTATTACTGCTGTTGCAGGAATTGTGGACGTTATAACCGGCTTTGCTATTGCATTTGAGCCCAACATCGGACTGTCGCGTTCAGTTTCGCACGATGTAAACAAGCCTGCGGTACAAATCATAGCGATTATGATATTTAAAATCTTTTTCATATTCTATTATTTTTTTTATTATTTATAACCTTCGTTTTGCTCTAAATGTTTGTTCATTTGAAGTTGGTCTTCTGGAACAGGAAACAGTTTACGGAAACTTGCAATTGCCGAGCCGTCGTGTATATTACCTTTCCATTGCCACTTGTAGTCGTCGCTTGTGAATTTATTAAAACGAATCAAGTCTTGACGACGCCAGCCTTCCCAATAAAGTTCGCGTGCGCGTTCGTCTAAAATGAAATCGAGTGTAAGGTCGCTAAGCGTTATTTCCGGCAGCGAAAATCCTGTAGTACTCGGCATACTGGCACGGTTGCGAAGTTGATTTATCAATGGCACAGCCAATGCTTTATTGCCATTGCTGCGAATAAGTGCTTCGGCATACATCAGATACACATCCGCCAAACGGAACAAAGGATAGTCGGTATCCACAAAATCGTTATGGCTGCCCTTCACTCCTTCGGAAGTTACATTGCGGAATTTTGTTACTCCGTAACCGATTTTTGTGTCGCTATTAAGTTGTGTCAAGTCAAGCGAATGACCATCGCTAAAAAACATAGCACGCAAATCGCCTTGTGTAAACTTGTTGTAAAGTTCGGGACGAGTGGAAGCACCATTCCAGCCACCTACACCCATTACCAAACCTGCACCTTCATAATCGCTCAAAGTTTGTGCTTGAATCACGAAACTCATACAACCATAAGCCTGCAAATGCAATCCATCTTGCGGGATGGTAAGAATAAATTCGCTTGCACTGCTGTTTTTATCGTTATCGGCGAGAAATAAATAGTTATAATTTGCACCTATTGAATAACCGGCATTAATAATGTTTTCACACATTTTGACACAATCGGATGAGCGGTCGGTGCCTATCCAGACTTGTGCATTCAAATAGAGTTTTGCCAAAAGCATATAGGCAGCCGCTTTGTCCGCACGTCCATATTCGTTGGTGCGCGGGTCTTTCAAATCGGGAACGATAGCCAAAAGTTCATTTTCTACATAGTTGAATAAGTCGGCGCGTGATTTCATTTCAGGCATTATACCTAAGTCGGTATTTTCGTCAATGAATCCAAAACCGCCAAATAAGTCGATTGCGTGGGTGTACGACAAAGCACGCAGGAAACGCGCTTCGGCACGATAAGTTTTTACTTCCGAAATCATATTCCCTTGTCCACGGTCGTTCATTTTGGCATCGGTTGTGATGTTCAAAAATTCACTTGTTACGCGCGATTGGTAAGCAATGCGAAGATACATAGCACGAATAAACTGATTGGAAGCATTCCAAGTTCCTGTTACCAATTCGGGAATACCAGCATCGCCCCAGTGAATTAATGCTTCGTCGGTTGTAATTTGTTGCATTACCCAATAAGCACGCATATATTGTCCGTAACCGGCATCTAAGCCTTGAATGTCAGACGAGCCGGCATCCGTTGGTCCGCTTACTGCCAAGCCGGCATAAAGTTTACCAAGATTTTGCTTGTAAGCACCCGGATTATCTTTGAAAATCTGGTCGGTAATGATTGATGGGTCTTTGGGGATTACATCCAAATCGCTCATACACGAATTTAACGCCAATGCTGCGCTTGCAGCAAGCATAAAATACTTTGTTGTTTTAAATATATTTTTCATTGTTCTAATTTTTTTCTTGATTAAAATTTAACACTAACGCCAAGTAAAAATGTGCGTGGACGTGGATATAGATTTTGAATTACTCCGGGCAAATCGCCACCAACTCCTATTTCAGGGTCGTGAACGTTGGCTTTAGTAATTGTCAGGATGTTTTGCACCGAGCAGTATGCACGCAAATCAATATGCTTTACAATTTTATTGAAGTTGTAGCCGAGCGTAACATTGTCCCATTTTACAAACGAGCCGTTTTCAATCCAGCGGTCTGAAACTCGTTTTGTGTCGTCGGGAGTATAGTATTCGGTCGAAATTACGTTGTGCAGATAACTTCCCGAAGGATTTAGTTGAGTGCTGTACGAGTTCATTGCTCCGATTGCGTTGTAGATATAATTACCTATGCTTGCACGCCAAGCCATCGAAAAATCAAAATTTTGATACGAAAGGTTGGTCGATAAACCCATTGTTGCATCAGGATTTGGGCTGTGGAACAGGTATCTGTCGCCTTCGTCAAGCCGTTGGTTGTTGTTCAAATCTTCGAACACTCCTTCGATTGGTTTTCCGCTTTCGTCGTAAACTTGTTTGTAAACATTGTAAGTGTATGGTGCATTGCCAAGTTCAAAAATTGCAATAGGTATTCCGCCACCACCACCGGCAACATAAGTTTTTTCGTTGCTCGATTCTTTGGAGTAATCGGTAATTTCGAGTTTATTGAATGATACGTTATATGCCAAAGTCCAATTAAAAGCACCTTGTTTTCTGTTACGAAAAACATCCCAATTTAAACCCAATTCAATGCCTTTGGTGGTAAACGAGCCGTTATTCATAAACATTTGATTTGCAAAGTTTACACCTGCGGGCAACATTACATTGGCAAGTAAGTCAGTTGATTTTTTGTAATATACATCTACAGTTCCATAAACTTTACTGTCGGCAAAGCCAAAATCAAGTCCGGCGTTGTAGGTTGATGTTTCTTCCCATTTCAGGTTTGGATTGTATGCCAACGGATAGACCGGATAACCATCGCCGCCTATTGGATATTGCGATGCCGTGTTTGTTCCTAAGGCGTAGAGCGGCAAGTAGCGGTTAATGTTAATTCTTTCGTCGCCATAAAGATTTTGTTGACCTGTAATACCCCAACCTAAACGAAGTTTCAGATTTGAAAAAACGTTTTGTTCTTGCATAAAATCTTCTTCGAGCACACGCCAAGCAAAACTTGCAGCAGGAAACCATCCCGACCGGTTTTCTTTGGAGAACATCGACGAGTGGTCGTTTCTCAAAGTAAGAGTAAGTAAATATTTATCAGCATAACTGAGGTTTGCACGTCCGAAAAACGAAATTAACACCTTTTCAGTATAAATTTTGTCCAAAGGCAATTCTGTTGTGGGGTCTAATCCGTTTTTAATAACATCTTTACTGTTATATTCAGTTCCTACGTTATATTTTTGATACGAATAACCACCTGTCAAATCGAGTTTGAAAGCATCAAACGAATTGTTGTATTTCAAATAAGCATCTAATAAATAGTTGCTCGATTTGCCATTGTTATGCCATTCTGCCCCAACCGGTTGTCCGTTATAAATTGTAGCAGCAATTTTTCCTGTTTCGGAATCTTCGTTCCATTTTTCGGTTTGCAAACCGAGATTTACTATTGCATTTAATCCTTTTACAAAGGGCAGTGCGTAGTCGAACTGAATATTTCCCCAAAGTTTGTAAACATCCGAAGTGTGATTTACTTCGTTGAGCAACGATACAGGATTGCGACCCGAAAGATTGTTGTATGGATAGTTATTGTTTGCAGTATAATCTGCTCCCCATTCGTAATAACCGAGATATTTAGCATCTTTGTCGCGGCTGCCGTTAACGTACACAGGCTTGGTGGGGTCGAAGAAAATTGCTGTTCCAATTGCACCTTCGTCGGCTTTGTTGTAGCGTTCGTAAGAGCCATTGAAATTTGCATCAACTTTTAATGTGTTATTAAAAAATACCGGCGACAATATTGCGCTTGCATTAGTACGTTGATAACCTGATGTTTTCAACAAACCGGGAGTATTGTTGTAACCCACGCTGAAACGAGCAGGTAAAATTTTGGCAATTTTACCCATTGCCGAAAAATTGGCATTTGCAGAGGCAGTATTGTGGAAAATTTCTTTTTGCCAATCGGTGTCGTATATTGTGCCGTTATAGCCAAGCATTGCTGCCGATGCTGCCGAAATGTTTGTTACTCGTTCGATAAACTCGCTTTGGCTGAGCGATTGAACAGTCCAAGGCAAAGTATTCAAACTTCCCTGAGCATCAAGGTTGTAAGTCCATTTATCGCCACTACCTTTTTTTGTTGTAATAATGATTACACCATTCGACGCCCGCGAGCCGTAAATGGCTGATGCCGAAGCATCTTTAAGCACCGAAAAAGTTTCGATATCGTTTGGATTGATTTGCGAAATTGAAGCATTTTCGAGAGGTAATCCATCTACCACAATTAACGGGTCGTTGCTTGCATCAAGCGAAGCACCACCACGAATACGAATTTGCGAGCCTGTTCCGGGATTTCCGTTGGGGATTACCTGAACACCCGGCATACGACCTGTAATAAGATTGTCGGCAGTTACAATTGCGCCTTTGTTCATATCTTTAGCGGTAAGCAGTTCGACCGAGCCGGTGGCATCGGATTTCTTCATTGAGCCGTAGCCTACTACTACTACTTCTTCGAGTTTTTGAAGGTCTTCGCGAAGTGTAATGTTAATGACTGTTTTGCCGGCAACCGCTACTTCCTGCGCCGCAAAACCAACGTATGATACTACTAATGTAGCATTGTCAGGAACATTTGCTAATTGAAATTTACCGTCAATGTTGGTAATAGCACCGATTGTGCTGCCTTTAACTTTTACCGATGCGCCAATAATGGTTTCGCCGGTGTTGTCGGTAATAGTTCCCGAAACTGTGTGCGTGTCCTGTGCCGACAACGATAGTGGCAGCAGTACACAAGCCAATACAAAGAGTAATTGGCTGAGTCGATTGAGAAAATTTTGTCTTTTCTTTTTCATGTTTAATGAATTTAAAGTTAAACTATGTTTTAGGTCTAATTGATATTGCAAAGTTAAGTATCAAATTCATTATTTCAACGGGATATTAACATACATATTAACGAAATCTAAATGGCAATAGATATTAAATTGCTTGTTTGTAGATAGTTAAATACTACTTACAATTTAAAAAATCTAAATGATTTAATGTCAAAATACGCATTCTTAATATCAAAAACATTAATCCTTTGCATTTTCAGGACAAAATTTATCTGTTTTTTTGTCTCAAATCAAGCAAAAAATCTTATATTTGCAAAACTAAATAAATCATAATAACAAAATGAAAGTATTAATTACCGGAGCAGCCGGCTTTATTGGCTCGCACGTTGCTCGCTTGTTTACAAATAAATATCCTGAATATCAAATTGTTGTACTTGATGCCTTGACTTATGCCGGCAATCTTGAAAATCTGCGCGACATTGCCGATAAATCAAATTTTACCTTTATTAAAGGCGATATTACCGACGAAAAATTAATTCCTGAAATTTTTGAAAAATATGCTTTCGATGGCGTTATTCATCTTGCCGCCGAGAGCCACGTTGACCGTTCAATAAGCGACCCAATGGCATTTATCCGCACAAATGTTTTTGGCACTTGCAACCTGCTTAATGCCGCCAAAAATGCGTGGAAAGGGAATTTTGAAGGTAAACGATTTTACCATATTTCCACCGACGAAGTGTATGTCGCATTGGAGTTTGACGGCAGGTTTTTTACCGAGAATACACGTTATGCGCCACATTCGCCATATTCGGCAAGCAAAGCCTCTTCCGACCATTTTGTCCGCGCATATCACGACACTTACGCTTTGCCTGTGGTAATCTCAAATTGCTCAAATAATTACGGTGCTTATCATTTTCCCGAAAAGCTTATTCCATTGGCTATCAACAATATAAAACATAATAAACCAATTCCGGTTTACGGAAAAGGCGAAAATGTGCGCGACTGGCTGTGGGTGGAAGACCACGCGCGAGCAATCGACTGCATTTTTCATTCGGGCAAAAATGGAGATACCTATAATATTGGTGGAAATAATGAGTGGAAAAATATTGACCTTATCCGCAAACTTTGCGAAATAATGGACAGCAAACTCGGGCGCGAAAGCGGAACTTCTGCCAAACTTATCACTTTTGTTAGCGACCGCGCCGGACACGATTTGCGCTATGCTATCGACTCGTCGAAACTGCAAGCAGAACTTGGCTGGAAACCGTCGCTCCAATTTGAGGAAGGCTTGGAAAAAACTGTGGATTGGTATCTCGCCAACCGCCAATGGCTCGACAATGTTACAAGTGGTGCTTATCAATCGTACTACGAGCAGCAATATTTAAATAGTTAATAGTTTGTAGTTTATAGCGCGCAAGGATATACG
>JAITXR010000299.1 GCA_031284665.1 Paludibacter sp. | reverse complement strand
TTCACTTGATTTACATATAAATTTACCATTCTTTATTCCAAAATCAAACTCAAAAAAAAGCGAGTCCATCCCAGAAACATCTACTAATAATATATTTTCGGGGTCGGGTAGTTTTTCTTTTCCGCAACCGTATAGTAGCAGAGCAACAATAGGAATTAAGAGTAATTTTTTCATTTGATTTTATTTTTTACCAATTATCGGATGGCGATGTAATTTCTGTTTTGGTTTTAAGTGCTTTTTCAATACTATAAAACATACTTTCTACCGTTTCGCAAAGCCCAATAAATACAGTTGTAAATAACTTTTTATTTGCCTTTTGAGTAAACGTTAAATTTTCAGTAATTATTGGGTAATTATCCACAATTATAGTTTCTGCATTATTTACACCCATACCCGCAGCCGCAGGATTATAGTATTTATATTTATCAACGGATAAAATAACCCTTGCCCTTCCATCTTTGATGTCAATTCGTATTGTATGAAAACAACTGTAAGATGCACTCATTTTTTTATAAACGTCAAAAATACCTTTGCCAATAATAATCCCTGCATCTTTATCCTGTTGCTGAATAACATCGTTTGCACTTTTGTACGCAGTAGCAAAATAACTTACTACTTTGGTAAAAATTTCGTCCTTTGTGCCCGGTATGCTGTCTATTATCTTTGTAAAGATTAATTCTGTATTTTCAATTTTGTAAAAATCTTTGTATTGTTCGATTTTTCCCAATTGTTCCGGTGTTTGCGAAAACATACATATTGAACACAATAACACTTGCGAGATTAATAGTAATTTTTTCATTGCTTGTATAATTTATTTTGTTAATTAATTTATTCCGACCTTATAGTGCCGACTACCAGCGCAATACCAAAAATTTAGTACGTTAGAGTATTCGTTAGGGCATTCACATATTTTATTGGTGTATCCCCTACGGGGAAAAATACACATTGTTGGCAATATTTCTATTGATATGAATTCCCTACGGGAAATTTATGTAAAAAAAACTGCACTTGATACTTTCAACTTTCAACTAAATTTTACACAATCCGATTTATAATCATAAAAGTTACAGCCGCCAATACTGCGCTAACCGGAATTGTGAGCAGCCACGCCACAAGTAAATTTTTTGTAACGCCCCAATGCACTGCCGACAGGCGTTTTGTTGCGCCGGAGCCTATTATCGAGCCGGTTATAACGTGCGTAGTGCTTACCGGAACTTTGAGAATTTCGGTTATAAAAAGTGTAAATGCGCCTGCCGTCTGAGCGCAAAAACCTTCGATATGAGTGAGTTTGGTAATTTTATTTCCCATCGTATTCATAATTTTCCATCCGCCCGAAAGCGTTCCAAGCGCAATGACGGTGAAACACGAAAATGGCACCCAATCTTTAATGTCGTTCATATTAGTGAGTTGCATCCAATGGGGCATCGTTACTCCTTCGGGCGAGGCGGTAAAGGCAATTAACGCCACGCCGATAATTCCCATTACTTTTTGCGAGTCGTTCAAGCCGTGCCCGATGCTCAAACCGGCTGATGAAACTAATTGCAGACGTTTAAACCAAATTTCAGCCTTGTGAGGATGTGAGTTTTTAGCCGCATGGTAAGTAATAATTGTAATCACTATCCCGCCAATCATTCCCAGCAGTGGCGCTACTACAATAAAAGATGCAATAAGCGCAATAGTACTGCCGTGTATTGCCGAAAATCCGCTTGCTGCAATGGCTGCGCCTCCAAACCCTCCAATCAGTGTATGCGACGAAGAGGATGGAATGCCGAGTATCCAAGTTGTTAAATTCCAAATAATTGCGGCAATCAAACCCGAAAGGATAATTGGCAGCGTGATATATTCTTCGACAACGGTTTTTGCTACCGTATTGGCTATACCAAATTCTCCGATTATATATTTGGCAATAAAAAAAGCAATAAAATTGAATGCTGCCGCCCAAAGAACTGCTTGCAGAGGAGTAAGTACTTTTGTGGAAACCACAGTAGCGATAGAGTTTGCCGCATCGTGAAAACCGTTAATAAAATCGAACAGTAGAGCGAGGATAATGATAATGATTAGCAGGGTCATTTTTTTAAATTTAGTTGTTGAAGTAACGCAAAGCAAATGCTGTGGCTCAAAAAAAACATCGGAAACAAAGGTAAATTTTTTTTTATAAAAAAAGAGAAGATTATATACATTTTTTTTGAATATAACTTCTCTTTTTAATAATTTTCACATTTTTTTATACTTGTGGCTTGAGCGTTGTTAGGTCGGCAATTTTTACTATTTTGCCGGTGTCAATGCTGTTTCGCGCTGCAATTCCGATAAGTACAGCCATTGCACCTTCGCGTAAACCGGCAGCCTGCTTGAGTGTATCGGGCGCATCCGGCTCTTTGAACAGGCGGGCGTGAAGTCGCGGGTCGCCTCCGCCGTGTCCGCCTTCTTGCGGCATAATGCGAATAATTTTACGTTTGCCAAACATTTTTGTAAGCATCAGTACGTCGCCGTCTTCTTCTTCCCAAGGCTGTTTTTCTTTAATCCACGCTTCGAGTCTGCCTTTTGTGCCGTTAAAAGCAATGCGATAACCTTCGTATGGCGAATATGTTGTAAGTGAATAACTTACTTGAACTTTATTCATATATCTTATCGAAAGCGCCATTTTGTCGAAAATATCAATGTTTTCGCGGAAAACGCAACCATCGCGATAATAACCGTCGTATTTTTCACAATCTACGTAAAGTTCCGTAAGTCGTTTATCCTTAGTTACATCCCAATAAAAATTACATTCTTCTTTATGGCTGCACAAGCGACAGTTTTCTCCTCTAAAGTCTCCGTTTTTACCATAAAATTCAAGTCCGCCGAGTGCCATAACTTGTTCAGGTTCAGAGCCTATCCACCAGTTAAGCAAATCGAAATGGTGCGATGCCTTGTGTAAAAGCAGCGAGCCACCTCCGGCTTTACTGTTTACATTGCTGTAAACGCCTTCTTTTTCGCGAAATCCGTGCCAGCGTCGGAAATAGTCGGCGCCATGACTTGTGTTAAGATACCAGTGAAAATCAACGGATGTAATTTCGCCAATTTCGCCAGCCCTGAGCAGTTCCCAAATTTTGGCGCGATGTGGCGAATAGCGATAATTAAAGGTTACGGTTACTTTTTTGCCCGATTTGTTTTGTGCATCCAAAATTTCCTGACACTTAAATTCGTCGGTCGTCATTGGTTTTTCGGAGATAACATTTGCCCCGAAATTCAAGGCTTTAACAATAAAAGTGTGGTGCGTAGCGTCCGGTGTTGTAATCATCACAACATCGGGTTTTGTTTCGCTGAGCATTTTGTCGAAATCAGTGTAAGTAGGGCAATCGGGAATTTGCATTACACGTTTTGCAAATTGGAGGCGACCGGGGTTACTGTCGCATAAACCGACAAAATCCAGATAATCCTTGT
This sequence comes from Paludibacter sp., assembly GCA_031284665.1. Taxonomy (GTDB): domain Bacteria; phylum Bacteroidota; class Bacteroidia; order Bacteroidales; family Paludibacteraceae; genus JAITXR01. The sequence goes on along the minus strand of JAITXR010000299.1, from coordinate 210 downwards.
AACCGGTATCCACAAGTTGTTTGCCCCACATGCCTGTGCCGCGATGCCCGCAACCCACGAGCGCATAACGTAGTTTTTTCTTGCTCGCAGGTGGTGCTGCATTGCTTAATGTGTTTCCAAGAGCCGAATTAATAAGCATTGTACCTGCTACGGCTCCGCTTGTTTTGAGAAAATTGCGTCTATCCATAAAATTAGATTTAAAAGATGTTT
>JAITXR010000297.1 GCA_031284665.1 Paludibacter sp. | reverse complement strand
CGTAGCTCTGCTGGTTCAGCGCACTCCGAGTCATCTGAGGGGTCGGGGGTTCGAATCCCTCAGCGCCCACAAGTCAATAGCAAAACTGATTGACTTTTTTTTATGTCAACATTCTACATTCGAGAGGAACGAAACAATCCGGGAAAGAAATTTTTTGAACACAAAGGCACGAAAAAAATAGATTTGGATAACGCCGACAAACTTATGGTAAAATTAATCTAATTTAATGTCGGGTATAGAGCGGTCAATTAGATTTAATTGGGCTTCTGACGGCTCTTTATAGGCATTTGTCGCTTTGAAATAAGCGTTGATTTCATCAAAATTTTCGCCAAAAATATTGTTGGAAAAATGCTGAAGTTTATCCATCACGCGAATGAACGTGTCCGGCTCTTTCCGGTTAGTGAACTTCTTTAATGACATAATATAATCTTCCCGATACACGGTCGGAACAATAATCCTTGACTGTCCGCATTTAAATAATTCGGCGTTACCCATAATTCTCGACATTCGTCCGTTCCCATCTGTAAATGGATGAACTTCCGCTACCAGAAACATTATAAATATGGCTTTTGCCATCGGGTCGGTTAATGCCGCATAGTATTTAAAACCCTGCCTGAGCGTGCCTTCAACCAATGTGTAATCAACAAACTCGGTATTTCCGGCTCTGTTGTTTTGACTTTTAAAATATCCTGCATTTACTTCTTCTGCCCTTTCGGACATCATCGTTAAATGTCTGCTTTTGAGAATATTAATTAATTCGTCAACCGTTGCCGGAGTCGTACTCATTTCCCGACTGTTTGACAAAATATCGAAAGTCCCCAAAATATCGTGTGAATCTTTTATCCTTTTTGGAATTGCAATTCCTGTATCTACAATTTTTTTTGCATCAACTATAGTAAATTTTGTACCTTCAATATAGTTTGAAAAATAGGCTTCAAAGAAAGAAAATAACCTGAACGAATCTTCGGAATTATTTTTGTCAGGTCGTTCCCGAAAATAATAATCTTTCAATTTATCATAGAGAATTTCGAATAATTCAACTCGCTTGGCATCAAAAGGCATTCCGCTTGCTCGCGCTTTGGCTGAAACAGAACTCAAAACATCACTATTGTGAGTACTCAATAAGGCTGAAATTAAGGCGTTTAACTTGTCAAATTCAGCCTTGAAATCTAATTGTTCTGCAATTTCTTTTGCTTTATCTCGAAATTTATTGATTCCCTCTTTACCTTCTCGGATAATGATTTTTTCTAATTTATCCTCAATAAATTCAATGGGAAATATTTTTGATTCTCCGCCTTTTTTTCTGGAAACTTGCATATTTTCCAATACCCATCGCCACTCCGAAGATGCATAAATTCCATCCAAATTAACATCCGACTCTAAAGCAGGTTTACCTTCCATTACATTAAGTGTAAAATTGCTTAAATCCGTAATTTTTTTTGTGTAATTACTTGTAATAAAGAAATTTCCCGTTTCTGTAGGTCGTAATTCGGATGCGCTCCGATGACTGATTACAGCATTCGGGAAACGCCATTTGAGAATATCGAAAAAATGACGTTTGATAATATACTCCGCCGAATCTTGCAAATTGCTAGTATAAATTCGAGGAAATATTTTTCTTATTTTGCCTTCTTTTTCCGCTTTCCCAATTTGTTTAGATATAGAGGATTCCGCAGACGAAAAAATAATTTCTCTACTCCAATCAATCGTGTTTGTCGTTTTTGTTGCCATAAGAAACGGTAAATTTTTTCTATTATAATTTCTATTTGGCTGCAAATATACAAATTTTTTCCATTAAGATTGCTTTTTGGTAAATTTTCTCCATTATAAACGGCAAATGTTATAAAGAAGAAAAAGGAAGAATGGCATCTTTGCTGCCATTCTTCCTTTCTATCTAACTATAGTGAGGAATTTATTTTTCCACCACAATTTTTGCAACTTTATTTCCCACACGTAGCAAATATACGCCCGATAACAAATTTTGTACGTTGATTGTAGTAATGCCGTTTTGCAAAGACGTGGAGTGCCACGTCTCTACTAGCACCACGCGACCGGATAAATCGGTAATTGTGATTGTTTCGCCGTCCGTTAATTCTGCACTTTCAATTTTCAATTCTCCATTGCTTACAGGATTGGGATAAACAGAAAGATTATTAGTTAAAATTTCATTTATTCCGTTAGCATTCACAACTTCCAATGTGCCGTTGATTAACTGATAATTGTAGTTATTATCGCTACCGCCCGACAAAATAATATCGTAGAAACCTACCGGCGAATTTATATTTGCCGTACACGAAACAGCGGGCAATTGGTCTAATACGTTTTGGTTTTCCGAATTTTTGAAACCCGAAAACAACAGCGTAAACGCCGGATTGGATGTCCCAACGATGCGTTGCTCGTTCTGAACGCTGATAGCGAGCGGCGATTTGCCAATAGTCAATGTGCCGCTTTGATAGGCAAACGAATAGTTTTGCGCCTGCGCTCCCGATGGCGTAATTGTGTAACTTCCGGTGTTGCTGTACGAAGTAGCATTGCAACTGAATGTGGGTAAAACGCTTAATACCGATGCCGTTTCGCCATTTGCAAAACCTGTGTAATTGCAGGTATATTGCGGTGTGTTATCGCCGTAAGTCATTGACAATGAATTTGCTTTAACCGTTACAGATGCTTTATTTATCGTCAAAGTGCCATCAATATACGAAAGTTCGTAATTTACGGCTGTACCGCCTGAAACCGTAAGCGGATATGCGCCAACAGCAGATGTAGCGGTTGCAGTAGTCGTAATTTGCGGCTGTGGCGACAATGACGACTGCGTATTGCCGTTTTTAAAACCGGAATACGAAAGCGTAAACGTCGGATTGCCTGCGCCATAATTGCGGCTTGCATTGTTTGCGGTTATCGAAAGCGCTGCTTTTGTGATATTCAATGTGCCTGTTTCGTAAGTAAAACTGTAATTCGTGGCATTTCCACCCGAGCAGGTAATAGAGTAGTCGCCCACATTGCTGCTAATTGTAGCCGAAGTTGCCGCCTGAGGCTGCGTGGTGATAACGGCAACTGTATTGACATTTACAAAACCAACGTACGACAAGGTTAACGCCGGATTTGCATCGCCATAAATGCGCGACTTATTGTCGGGAATTACCTGCAAATTACGTTTCTGAACAGTCAAAATTCCCTGCTGATAATTAAAATTGTAGTTTTGCGCAGCGGCTCCCGATGGCGTAATGGCATAATTGCCCACATTGCTCGTAAGCGTAGCGCTGCAAGTCAATGCAGGAAGACTTGTCAGCACATCTTCGGTATCTTCGTTTACAAAACCGGAATAATTGAATGTAAACGCCGGATTTGCATCGCCGTAAAAACGTGTTTTATTATCCGGAATTACATTTATAACGGCTTTCCCAATAGTCAATGTGCCGTTTTGATAGGCAAGTTCGTAGTTTGTAGCCGAGCCGCCACCCACAAAAATATCATAACTGCCTACATTGCTTGTAGTGCGAGCATTGGTAACGGCTACCGGCAATTCGGACAGCACCGATGCCGTTTCGCCATTCTGGAAACCGGTATAACTCAATGTCAAAGTTGGATTGGCAACGCCATAAGCGCGGTTTATATTGTTGGCTTTCACGGTCAAAGGCGCTTTATTTACCGTCAATTTTGCATTTTGGTAAATAAACGAATAATTGGCATCTGCCGCGCCACTAATCACAATATTATACTCGCCTGTGGGGCTTGTGGCTGTGGCAGCGCAAGTAATGACAGGCAAAGTTTGAAGGTCGGCGCGACTGTCGCCATTCACAAAACCGTTGGTGGTGTAAGTTAATGCCGGATTGACACCGCCATAAGTCCGCGCTTTATTGTCGGCAGCAATAGCCAGATTTGCCTTACCAACGGTAAAGGTTTTGCTGTCCGAAACAGGCAAATAATTTGAATTTCCGCCTTGCGTAGCAGTAACGGTAAATGTGCCTGCGCCCAAAATCATTGCCTGATTGCCCGAAATAAACAGTTTCGCCGGATTTGACGACGTGTAAGTTATGGGCAAAGCCGTATTAACTTGCGCATTGAGCGTAAAGGATGCATCGCCGTAAGTTTTGCCTGCGATAATGTCGAGCGAAATAGTTTGAGCCGCCCTGCCCACTCGCAACAACTGCTGCTGCGGCGTGGCTGTATAATAATTATTGTTACCTGCGGCAGAGGCGATAATGTAGGTTTCGCCTGCCGTAAGTATAGTTACCACATTGCCCGAAACGCTTGCTACGGCTGGATTTGAACTTTCATATACAATAGGCAAACCCGAATTGCTGCTTGCATTGAGGGTAAAAGTGCTACCGCCGTAAGTATGCTCTGCCAAAGGAGCAAAAGTGATGGTTTGTATCGCTTTCGACACCGTAAGCGGCAAAGTTACCGATGACGCTGCATTATAATTGCTGTTGCCGCTTTGCGTGGCGGTGATGTTGGCATTGCCTGCGCCGGTTATTGATACTCTATTGCCGCTTACCGTAGCCACATTTACATTGTCGGAAACGTAGGAAATGGTCAACGCTTTGTCGCTGCTTTGCGGAAGGGTAAAATCGGCATTGCCGTAAGTTTTTGGCGGGATATTATCCCACACAATGGTTTGATTGGCTTTTATAATGCTCAAACTGCGCGTAATGGTGCTTGCTGCGCCATAATTGGAATTACCGGACTGATTGGCGGTAATCTGCGCCGTGCCGACATTGTGCAAAACCACTGTATTACCTGTAATGGTAGCCACATTTTCGTTATTGGAAGTGTAGGAAATAAGCAAACCTGCATCGCTGTACTGATTGAGAACTATATTGGCATCGCCGTAAGTTTTTGTATCAAAAGCGGCAAACGAAATGCTTTGCAATGCCTTGTTGACTGTTAATTCGCGCGACACCGGCGTGGCGGCATAGCGGTAAGTATCACCCGTTTGCGTGGCGATAATATCTGTGGTACCGGCATTTATAATTGTTACCGTATTGCCCGAAACGCTCGCCACATTGGTATTCAGACTTTGATAACTGATGGTCAAACCCTTATCGGTAGTGGCAGGCAGAGTAAATGTAGGGTCGCCGTAGCGTTTGGCTGGGAGAGGGTCGAAAGTAATGACCTGATTTTGTTTATTGACGGTCAAACTGCGCTCTACGGTAGTGGCAAGCAGATAATCGACATTACCGGCTTGCGAGGCAATGATATTGCTTGTACCCGGATTGCGGATGGTAAGTGTATTGCCGCTTACGGTAGCCACATTGCTGTTGGTGCTTTGATAGGTAATAGCCAAACCTTTGTCCGTAACGGCAGGTAAAGTAAGGGCAGCATCGCCGTAGGTTTTGACCGGAATTTCGGGGAAAGTAATCACTTGCGGCGATTTATTGACCGTAAGTGTTGAAATTTCCGAATCAGTAGTATTGCAGCCATTACTCACGCGGCATTTGTAAGCAGCGGCATCTGCCATTTTTACAACGGCAATGCTGTAAGTAGCAGCAGTAGCACCTGCGATGGCAGCATTGTTTTTGTACCATTGATAGGCATAATTATCGTCTATAAGTTCCAGACTGAAAGTAATGCTTTCGTCCACCGTTTTAGTGGTTTCGGTCAGTGGCAGGCTATTGATAGTAGCAGGCACAGCATCGTAATAAGTAACTTCCACATTATCGGAATAAGAACCATTGCCATTTTGAGCGCGATAAATAAAATGCCCGGCAGATGGGTCGCTTTCGGTGTAAAAAGCACTTGTACAAGCAATATCACTCCAAGTTTGCCCGTTATTAGTGCTTTTCTGCCATTTGAGAGGATTTGTTGTATTTAATGGAATTGTTGTTGGTGAATGAGAACAGGTATGGAGTTCTGTCCAATATGTCCAATCTTTCCCATCTTTGCTATTTGCATTTTGACTGCTTCTTGTTGCACCATTTACTGACATAGAAGATAATGCGTAGCAATTTTCAATACTGACACTACTTACATAACCAACTATTCTTCCGGCATTAGTTGCGCTTCCGGCTGTAACGGAGTTATTGGCAGCAATACAATTACTAACTATTGAAGTACTGCTGTTAAGGCTTCCGCAAATGCTACCTGCATAAGTACTAGATGAATAACCCGAGGCTGTAATATTTCCTGTATTATAACAATTATAAATAGTACTTGA
>JAITXR010000229.1 GCA_031284665.1 Paludibacter sp. | reverse complement strand
GTAACATTTACAGTAAATTCAAACAAAGCATCAAATTTTAATCCACCTGAATTTACGGGTTTTGAACTTTTGGCTGGTCCGTATCAGTCCACAAGTTCGAGTTATTCTGTTAATAATGGAGTTGCAACTTCATCAGTACAAGTTACTTATACCTATACTTTGCAATGCTCAAAAGCGGGTGATTTTAAACTTGCGCCTGCGTCTATAATTGTAAATGGAGAAAAATATTCGTCAAATGGTCTGGTTATCAAAGTTTTACCGCCCGATAGCAACAGCGATACCCAACAAAACGCTCAACAACAAAATGCGACGGCAGGGCAGGGCATTACTTCCGACAACCTGTTTATAAGAGCCTCTTTGTCGAAAAGCAATGTTTATGAACAGGAAGCACTTACGCTGACTTATAAACTTTATACTCTTGTAGATGTTGTACAGTATGCACCAAAAAAAATGCCCGATTTCAAAGATTTTCTTAAACAGGAATTTGAACAGACTAATGCCAACCGACAACTTTCGTACGAAAATCATAATGGTAAAAACTATGCTACAATAGTGCTTTATCAAGTCTTGTTGCATCCGCAGAAGTCGGGCGAAATAACTATTGATAAGGCTGTGTTTGATGTGCTTGTGAGAGTTCAAAATCGTTCTGCACGCCGCAGTATTTTCGACGATTTTTTTGAGTCATATACTAATGTTCAAAAAACGATTGAAGCACCCGCTGTAAAAGTTACCGTCAACCCATTACCTGCCGGAAAACCTGCCGGATTTACCGAAACTGTTGGGCGATTTCAGATTTCGTCGAGTATTTCGGCTAAAGAAATTAATGTAAACGACGCCGTAACTCTGAAAATTACTATTAGCGGAAACGGAAATATGAAACTTATCAAAACTCCGGAAATTCATTTTGCTGATGGTTTTGAAACTTTTGAGCCAAAAATTAATAATAATTTTAATACTACAATAAGTGGTATAACAGGCACTAAATCAATAGAATATGTCTTTATTCCACGTTATGCCGGTAATTTTGACATTCCCGCAGTCGATTTTTCGTATTTTGATATTAATGATAAGAAATACAAAACTTTACATACTGATGAATACAAACTCAAAGTGCTAAAATCCGATGGTGTGAACGAAAATCCGGTTGTGGCGGGTAATTATGTGAACAAAGAAGATGTGAAGGCTTTGGCAAGCGATATTCGCTATATCGAAACAGGAAATATTAATCTGTATTTTCCGTCTAAACCGCTCATTAGTAGCGTGTTTGCTTGGTTGTTGTATCTCATTATTTTTGTGCTTGGAGTAGTGTGTTATGTAGTTTTGCGCAAAAATATTCGTCAACGTAGCAGTATTGAGTTTGTTAAAAATAAACGTGCCAATCGTATAGCAAAAAAACGCCTTAAAGTGGCAAAACGCCTGCTCGAACAAGGTAAAAAGGATGGTTTCTACGAAGAAATTTTGAAAGCACTTTGGAACTATCTGGGCGACAAACTTAATATCGAGGCTGCACTGCTGGCAAAAGAAAATGTAAGTGCCGAACTTGCAGCAAGTAATGTTAGTCAAGAAATGATTAACGAACTGCTTGAACTGCTAAATACCTGTGAATATGCTCGTTATGCTCCTTCGGATAATCAAAATCAAATGGGAAATTTATACGATAATGCAGCATCAATAATCGGAAAACTCGAAAACTCTATTAAAAAGTAAACTTTGAGATGAAACATATTTTAATAATAATAGCAATATTTTTTGCCTGTAATTCAGCATTTTATGCTCAAAGCAATGAAATCAAGCAGGCTAATGCACTGTATGCCGACGGCAATTTTACCGATGCCGCTCTTGCTTACGAGGCAATAATCGACAGTTTCGGTGTTGCACCGCAAATTTACCTTAATCTTGGCAATGCTTACTATAAGTCGAACGAAACGGCTCTTGCCATACTCAACTACGAGCGAGCGTTAAAACTGAATTCGCATTACGAGGCTGCAAAAATAAATCTTAGTTTGGCGCAGCAAAAAGTAATTGATAATGTGGCGCAAATTCCAACTTTTTTTCTTCGCCGCTGGGTGCAAAATTTTGTTCAAATCTTTGAATCGAACGAATGGTTTTTTATCAGTATTACTGCTTTTGCGCTATGTATAGCGGCAATTCTATTTTTTATATTTGGCTATTCAAAGGATGCGCGAAAACTGTCATTTTATTTGGCGATTACTTTGTTTATTGTGGTGGTAAGTTCGGCAACTTTTTCGATTGTTCAAAAAAATGCCTTGCTAAATCATAATTCAGCCATAGTGTTGGAAGGAACAATAATTGTAAAAAGTTCGCCCGACCGTAGTGGTACCGACCTTTTCCAACTTCACGAAGGCACAAAGGTTGTAATTCGCAGCACACTTGATGAGTGGGTCGAAATTGCAGCGGGAAGTTCAAATGTGGGTTGGGTCGAACGGTCGGCAGTAGAGGCGATTTAGAGTTTTGCGTTTTTCCAATCTTCTACAAATTTGTCGATATTGGCATAGTTAATTTCCGACACATTTTTATTTGTTTTGGCACTGCTGTGAACAATCATTCGTTCAAGGAAGTTCATTTTGTCGAAATAAAATTCTCCTCCACAAAATGCTTTGGCTACAGCCACATTTAATAAGTCGCTGTGGAAGGCGTTGGAAATCTCTAATTGCTGTTTTTCAACGTTTTGCTCCATTCCGCAGACAAATAATCCTAATTTTTTACCAAGCAGATTGCCCGATATTATTTTGTAAAAATCGTTAATCACATTTATTGGTAAGCCTGCATAAACTGCTGTTCCAATAATAAAAGCGTCGAAAGAGGCAAGAGGTATTTTTTTGTCTTTTTTGAGATTGAAAATTTTTATCTCGTTGTCCGCAATTTTTTCGGCTATCAGATGTGCAACTTTCTCGGTTGTACCGTGCTTTGTTGCATAAATTATTGCTGTTTTCATAATTAAATGTGTTTTTTTGGGATGCTAAGATACTAAATATTTATTATAAAATACAAAAAAACCAATTTTCTACTATTTAATTGCTGCTAAAATTCCTGAAATTTGTGCAAGCGCATACATCCGCCCTAAAAATGAATAACCCGGATTATAACCTTTACTGCCATCGTCGAGCATTAGTTTTCCGTGGTCAACGCGGAAGGGTAAATTGCGGTTTTCACTTTCAAAAATTTTTGCAAGTTCCACCAAATGCCCACGCCCTTCGAGATGTGATGCCTCCATAAAGTTACCATTTTCAAACACTTCGGTGCTGCGAAGATGCACAAAATGGGTACGGGATGCAAATTGTTGCGCCATCTGTATTACATCGTTGTGCAAACCGGAACTCAACGAGCCTGCGCAAAAATTCAATCCGTTACTTGGGCTGTTTACGCAATTTAAAATCCATTCAATATCGGCAGCATTACCTGTAATACGCGGCAAACCCAGCACCGGATAAGGCGGGTCATCGGGATGAATGCAGAGATGAATGTTGTACTGCTCGGCAACAGATAGGACTTGTGTGAGAAAATATTTCAAATTTTGGCGAAGTTGCTCTTTGTCAATTCCCTGATACAGAGCAAGTAAATTACGGAACAACTCAACAGGCTTTTGTACATCTCCCTTAAAACTTTCGTTTACAAATCCTTGTGTTTTCACAATTATTGTATCTATCAGTTCGGCGCGTTCTTTTTCGCTAATATGTTGTTGTAATTCATTGATTTGCAGTAACTCTTGTGCCGAATAATCTTTTTCTGCATTTTGGCGTTTCAGAATATGGCAATCGAAATAAGCAAAGCGGATTTTATCAAAATAAAGCGTTTGAGTACCGTCGGGCAAACGATAATTTAAATCGGTACGAATCCAGTCGATAACAGGCATAAAATTATAAACCACAGTTTTGATGCCTGCTTTTCCCAAATTGGCGAGCGAGATGCAGTAGTTCTCTATTAGTTTGTCACGATTTGCGCCGGCGAATTTTATTTCTTCCGCCACCGGCAAACTTTCCACTACCGACCATCGCAAACCTGCATTTTCGATACGATTTTTTGTTTCCAAAATATCATCCATACTCCAAATATCGCCATTGCTAATGTGATGAAGTGAAGTTACAATGCCTTCTACGCCTATTTGGCGCAACATTTCGAGTGTAATTGGGTCTTTTTGACCAAACCACCGCCAAGTTTTTTCCATAATTATTTGTTATAAAATAACATACGGAATTTTTATAAAAATTCCGTATGTATTTGTTTTATTTTCACAATTAATCAGCAAGTTTTGCTACCAGATATTCTCTGTTTAGTCTGGCTATATGTGTGATTGATACTGATTTAGGACATTCGGAAGCGCAAGCACCGGTGTTGGTACAGTTTCCAAAACCGAGTTCGTCCATTTTTGCCAGCATGGCTTTGGCGCGATTTTTACGTTCGATTTTTCCTTGCGGCAGCAGTGCCAACTGACTTACTTTTGCTGCTACGAACAGCATTGCCGAGCCGTTTTTACAGGCAGCAGCGCACGCACCACAACCGATACAAGCGGCTGCGTCCATTGCTTCGTCGGCATCTTTTTTGGGAATGGGAATTGCATTGCCATCGGGTACTCCGCCGGTGGAAACCGATACAAAACCTCCTGCCTGAATAATTTTGTCGTAAGCGCGGCGGTCAACCGTCAAATCCTTGATAACGGGGAAACCGGCAGAACGCCACGGCTCGATAGTAATAGTTTGTCCGTCGTGGAATTTGCGCATGTGAAGTTGGCAAGTGGTGATTTCGGTGTCGGGTCCGTGTGGATGTCCGTTAATGTAGAGCGAACACATTCCGCAGATACCTTCGCGACAGTCGTGGTCGAAATAAATTGGCTCGCGACGTTCCGAAATAAGTTTTTCGTTCAGGATGTCGAGCATTTCGAGAAACGATGCTTCGGTCGAAACATTATTTAGTTCGTAAGTTTCAAATTGTCCCTTTGCTCTTGGTCCGGCTTGCCGCCACACTTTGAGCTTAATGTTGATTTCTTTTGACATGGTTTATATGTTTTTTATTCGTTTAATCAGTTGAGTTTTTATTCTTTATAATTCCTCTGTTTGCGTTCTGTAAATTCGTAATCCAATGGCTCTTTGAGCAGTTCGGGTGCGGCATCGTCGCCGGTGTAATTCCAGCACGAAACATACGAAAATTTATCATCGTGGCGAAGTGCCTCGCCTTCTTCGGTTTGATGTTCTTGACGGAAGTGTCCTCCACACGATTCTTCGCGCAGCAGGGCATCGCGAGCCATCAACGCTCCAATTTCGATAAAATCGGATAAACGCAATGCTTTTTCGAGTTCCACATTAGGATTGGTGGCTGTTTTAGGCACATATACATTCGACCAAAATTCTTTGCGGATTTCGTCAATTTTTTCGAGTGCCGTTTTCAAACCGTCGGCGTTGCGTCCCATTCCTACAAAATCCCACATTGTCAAGCCGAGTTCGCGATGAATTGAATCGACAGAACGTTTGCCTTGAATGGACAGAATTTTTTCAATTTTTTCGTTTACTGCTTTTTCGGCGGCAACAAATTCGGGCGCATCGGTTGAGATACGTTTTATCTGAATTTGGTCTGCCAAATAATTTTGGATTGTATATGGCAGCACAAAATATCCATCAGCCAAGCCTTGCATTAACGCACTTGCACCCAATCGATTAGCACCGTGGTCGGAGAAGTTTGCCTCGCCAATGCAGAACAATCCTTTTACGCTTGTTTGCAGTTCGTAATCAACCCAAATACCGCCCATTGTGTAGTGAATGGCGGGATAAATCATCATCGGCGTTTGATACGGATTGTCGTCAACAATTTTTTCGTACATTTGAAATAGATTGCCATAACGCTGACGTACAACATTTTCGCCAAGTCGGTTGATTGCCTCTGCAAAATCGAGATAGACAGCCAAACCTGTTGAGCCAACACCATAGCCTGCGTCGCAACGTTCTTTTGCGGCACGTGAGGCAACGTCGCGCGGAACGAGATTTCCGAAAGCCGGATAGCGACGTTCCAAATAATAATCGCGGTCTTCTTCCTTAATGGCTGTGGGTTTGAGTTTGCCTGCACGGATTGCTTCGGCATCTTCTTTTTTCTTAGGCACCCAAATTCGTCCGTCGTTACGTAAACTTTCGGACATCAAAGTAAGTTTTGATTGATAATCGCCATGCACAGGAATGCAAGTTGGGTGGATTTGTGCATAAGCGGGATTTGCAAAATATGCGCCTTTGCGGTACATTTGCATTGCTGCCGAGCCGTTGGATGCCATTGCGTTGGTGGAAAGGAAAAATGTGTTTCCGTAACCGCCTGAGCCAACTACAACTGCGTGAGCAAAAAAGCGTTCGATTTTTCCTGAAACAATATTTCGTGCAATAATTCCACGAGCGCGCCCGTCAATTATTACTACATCGAGCATTTCGTATCGACTGTACATTTTCACAGCACCGCTGCCGATTTGCCGACTGAGAGCCGAATATGCGCCGAGCAAAAGTTGCTGTCCGGTTTGACCGCGAGCGTAGAAAGTACGCGAAACCTGTGCGCCACCAAACGAGCGATTGTCGAGCAAACCTCCATAATCGCGAGCAAAAGGTACGCCCTGAGCCACACATTGGTCGATAATTGAGTTCGACACTTCGGCAAGGCGATATACGTTTGCCTCGCGGGCGCGGTAGTCGCCACCTTTAATAGTTTCGTAGAAAAGGCGATAGACAGAGTCGCCGTCGTTAGGGTAATTTTTTGCAGCGTTGATACCGCCCTGAGCAGCGATTGAGTGTGCGCGACGTGGCGAATCCTGAATGCAGAAATTCAGCACGTTAAAACCCATTTCAGCCAAACTTGCTGCCGCTGATGCTCCTGCAAGTCCTGTGCCGACAACAATAATGTCGAGTTTGCGTTTGTTGGCGGGGTTTACAAGTTTTTGGTGCGCTTTGTAGTTTGTCCATTTTTCGTCTAAAGCACCTGCGGGTATTTTAGCATCGATTTTTGTTTCTTGAGTTGCCATATTTTTTTTGTATTTTTAGTTAGTTATTTTTCAATTAAAAACAAGTATTCATTATATTTTCCATCGCTATTTATCCATTCGTTTGTTCGGCGCATATTGCCCATTACGTTTTTACGGTAATCTATTTCTATCATTTCCAATAATTTACCTGCATTATTAATAATATCTCCAAGTTCTTGTTTTGTGGCTCGCCCGTGCGAATTATACGAAAGTAAAATATATCGCGCGTTGGTGTTTTCTATCAATTGCCGAAGGGCTTCCATTGCAATAAAGTTGCCTTTTTCGTTTTTCTTAAATTCCTCAAAAACCGAAACTGCCACATTATCTCTTGTATCTTCTCGGCGATTTACCTTGCCAAATAATGGCGGTTTGTCATTCAAAATTACGCTTGTCCAAATATGATAATACGCTGCATAACGAACTCTACTTGGTGGCATTTTTTCATTATTTGAGCCATAAGGCGGGTCAAAATACGCAAAATCGTATTCCTTTTTTGAAATTGCATTGAACACATCGCCTCGTATTACTTCATTGTTGCTTGTTATTTCAAATCTGTTGGGCAATTTCAATTTCATATCGTTGTACGAACGCTGCGACCAAGAGTTTAAATATGCAACATAATGTCCCATAGTGCTATCCACCGAATCCAAAGCGTAAATCAAACTTGTGAGAAGAACGCATTTATTTTCCCAAGATAAGTTCAATTTATCTATCTCGTCTCTGATTGCGTCTAATTTTTGCGTATTTTTACTTTGAAACGGGCGTTTTTCGCTGTTGTTTTCATCCCCACCGTAATGCTCTGTAAACCAACCATTATAACCTTTCAGATTATTTAAATGGTTGATAATATCTTGGAAAAACTTGTTTGTTTCGCTGGATTTTAAATAACAGGTAGCAAAAACTTCCGACCAAGCCGAAATGTCGTTTGCCGTTGTGTTATAGCCTAATTGCGCAAAAGCCTGCGAAACTCTTGTTGTACCGCTAAAGCCGTCAAGCACATTTCGTACACCGTCCAATTTTGATAAAATTTGAGTAATATACGGAATGATTTTCAGTTTTGAACCTGTGTATTTAATGCCTTCGGTTTTAACTTTTACGTTGTCGGTTGATTTATCCAAAAAATAAATATTTAACAGGTACTGCGGCAAACATTAATACAACAATTGTGGCAACAATATTTGCAATACATTTAATGCGTGGCAACCAAGTGCCATTACTGATTCCAATAGTTTGTAATGCGCTCCAAACGCCGTGAGTGAGATGAAACCAGATTGCGCTAAGCCATACAATATATAAAATGCAATAAACAGGCTGACTAAACCAGTGGTTAACCCAATATGCGCCATCGGCAGCAAGCGAGTGGTCGCCTAATCCGGTGAGTTCAACAAACTGCATTTTACTCCAAAATTGATAAAAATGAAGGAGTAAAAATCCCACGATTATCAAGCCAAGGACATACATATTTCTCGATGCCCACGAAACGTCTTTTTGCGAATCGACTACTGCATATTTTTGTTTTCCGCGCGCACGCAGATTGAGAAATGTAAGCAAAGTGGCGTAAAGAATGTGAATTGTAAATCCACCGGCAAGTATTGCTGTGCCAATAAGAGCGTACCAATTTGCACCAAGAAATTCGCAAATGGCGTTATAAGCATCAGCCGAAAATAACACCACAATATTCATTGAGGCATGAAAAAGTAAAAAAAGAATTAAAAACATACCCGAAATACTCATTATGAGTTTTCGACCGATTGAAGAGTTAATTAACCACATAGATTTTTGTTGTTTGTTAATGTTAGTATTATGTTAGTATTTAGTTAGTTATCAAATTTCATTTCTCATTATTAATAAAGAATTGTTATTTTTGCGCAAAATTATAAAAAAAATTACATAAATCAACATTCTAATCGATTTGGTTTATAAAAAATTAAAAGAAAAATTAATCGGCAGTAAATATTTGCGTGATTAGACTTCGGCTTTTCCGGCATCTCTCAGCACTTTGCTTGTAAGATAAGGCACACTCAAAAGTAAAATAATAATTCCGCTAACGATGAGTAACAGGTCGATTTCCACAACATCGGCAAGTGGACCAAAAACGAGCATTGCAAGCGGCATTGTCAGCGAATAAGTCATACCAAACACTCCGAACACGCGCCCCATAAATTCAGGTGCTACTTTGCTTTGCAGCAAAGTCATACTCGGAATATTGCTCAACGGCACTGTCAGTCCGATAAAAAGCATTGCTGCCAGATACCACCAAAAATTATTTAAGATACCAAGCGACACAACGCCAATCCCCGAAAGTATGCACGAAAGGGCTATTGAATGAATTTTATTGCGAAAGCCACCCCAAAATCCGATAATCAGTCCACCAAGCATCATCCCGCCCGAAAATGCAATTTCAACTGCCGTAAGCCTCCAAACTTCGGTGCCGTG
>JAITXR010000198.1 GCA_031284665.1 Paludibacter sp. | reverse complement strand
TATAGTTAATTTTCATCCAAGTTTTATTGAATCTTCTACCGCAATACTTGATTTACATAAGGGTATTGTTGTCTTTAAAAGATTTGGCGCAAAGAAATCCTACCGTTTTGAGCCTCCCACAAAAAAGAATGAATTTCCGGATATTAAAGAGATATTCGCAATGGAAACTGTTAGTTTTAAGTTAGACCCTTGTGATTATGCATATATAAAGGATTCGCTGATTTTTACAGATGAAGATTTTATTGATAAGACAAGCGAAGGTACTCTTGACGGCATTGGCAATTCTATTTTGTACTTATACGAAGATGGAAAAATACAAGATATTGATTTAAGCAATAGTTTCACAGAAAATCAAACAAAATTATTTACAATATTGATTGATGCCGCAATTATTGCTCACCCCCAAAATACATATTTCAGAAATTTGATACAATATTATAGATAATTTTGCTCGTGGGAAGTTTTCAACGGACTTGACACTTTGCAACAGTGAACGTTAATACAACTTTGCCAATTCGATATTAATAAAATAATGCCGTAAAATTTCGCTATACGGATAGCCTTTTGCGCCCATAACTGCTGCGCCGGTCTGACAAAGTCCAACTCCGTGCCCCCAACCTGCACCCGTTAATATAAATTGCTGTGGAATACCGTCGGCAATATCTTTTTTATCAACTGTAAATGCCGAACTGTAAAGATGAGTTTCGGAAAGCCAGCGACGAATTTCAAGTTCTTTTCCCACTATCATTTGGCGTTTTGTCCCCACAATTTCGAGTTCGACAATACGCGCCGAAACGCCACGTTTTACAGGGATTAAATCTAAAATATTGCCAAAATCAATGCCTGATTTTTTAGCAATAATCTCAGAAATTTGCTTTTGTGAATACACAATTGTCCAACGAAAAAAATCGTCGGTTTCCTTGTCGTAATTATTTAGAATTTGCGAAAGTATTTTTTTGTCGCTTGTGTTACAAAACGATGCAGGCGAGGAATTTATCCATTCCCGAGCGTTTTGTTCAATGCTTAAATCCGATGATATTTCATTTGTAATTGCTTTGTTATCAATCACTTTTGTCAAATATGGATAATTCACATCTGCCCAACAGTTTTCAAAAATTTCGCTTGCTCCGCCACAACATTTTGAAAAACGAGCATCACAAATTTGATTTTCGTACATTAGCACTTCGCCTCGCGTGCTTTCTATTGCCTGACGCACGGCGTGAGTTGTGGCGCGGGTTGTGCCTTGATAACGCTGACAATGGTCGTCGGCGCAAACATCAAAAGAAATGTGATTATCGCGCTCGTAGTATTTTATATAACGATTTTTGTTTGATAAATCGCTGATTAACAATTCATTATTTGTTTTGTTTGCGTGGTTTTGCTCAGTTAAATTTGCTAACAGCCAACTGCGCGAAATCACGGCGTGGGCTTTGAGAAATTCGAGCGGAGCGCCGGCACTCATTTCGCTCGAAATTACCGATAACAAATATTTTTCTACCTTAATAATATTAATAACTGTAATTTCATCGTTTTCTGCAATTAATTTCAAATCGCCTTCAAATCGCTGATTTTCTTGTTGTTCCCAATGAAAATTAATTCCGATAGTTACGTTTTTCAATTCAAAACTGTTAGTTTCGTCGAGCGCACAAAACGAAATTTGTTCGTACTCATTTCCACAAAACACAATTTTACCGTTTGCAAAATCGGCAGTTTGTTTTCCCGTAAAATGTTGGTCTGCAAACACGAAATTTCCGTTAAGCGAAAACTCAATTTGTTTGGCTGACATTATTCCTACGCTAATTGATGGCTCCATTTTGTTGATATTGAATATTAAGGGTAAATGTAAATTTCCGAATACAAAGATAAAAAATATTGAATTATTTTTATATTTTTGCAAGCATAAATACTCAATGACTTATCCCAATGACTTGGAAAACGAATTTTGAAGAATCTAAACGCCGTTATATCGATTGGTGGAATGGCAAAGGCGTAGTGTTAACAATGTGGGAACATATCCAAAAAGCAGGCGCGCCTTACGAAAATATTGCTGAGCCACAGCCGGCAAAAGACCTTAATCAATTTTGGTTTGACCCTAAATGGCGTGCCGATTATTTGCATTATACGATGACGCGAAATTCGTATATGGCTGATATTCTTCCTGTTGCAAATACGCAACTTGGTCCCGGCTCGTTAGCAGCAATTTTTGGTGCAGAACTCGAAGGGCGCGAGGATACAATTTGGATTCGCGAAAATCCGAATTTTGACGGAAATATAACTTTTAACCCCGACAACTATGGATACCGCTTGCATCTTGATTTGTTAAAAGCCTGTAAAGACAAGGCGCAAGGCAAATATTTGATTGGCTGCCCCGATTTGATGGAAGGGCTTGACACTCTGGCAAGTTTGCGCGGCTCGGATAATGTGTTAATGGATTTAATGCTTGAGCCTGACAAAACTTTGGAGCAATTACAAAAGATTAACGATGTGTATTTCAGCGTGTTCAACGATATTTACGACATTATAAATGTGAATGGCGAAATGGCTTTTTGTTATTTTTCGCTTTGGGCACCCGGCAAATGTTCAAAATTGCAAAGCGATATTTCGGTTATGATTTCGCAGGACGATTTCCGCACTTTTGCTTTGCCTTTTTTACGTGAGCAGACCGAAAAAATCGACTACACCCTTTATCATCTCGACGGAGTGGATGCTATCCGACATTTAGATGCGCTGCTCGAACTCGAAAATCTCAACGCTATTCAATGGACTCCCGGTTATGGTCAGCCGCAAGGTGGAAATGCTTGCTGGTACGAACTTTACAAAAAAATTATTGCCGGCGGAAAATCTGTAATGGCAAATTGGGTGGAACTCAATGAGTTAGAGCCATTGCTCGATAATGTTGGGAATAATGGTTTACATATTAATGTTGATTTTCACAACGAAGATGAAATTGAAAAGGCAATTAAAATCACGGAAAGATTTCTGTAAATTTTTTGCAAGAATACAGTGATACAATTATAAAGTTATTGCTTTGTATCAATGATTTCCAGTTATGTTCAGACATATATCATTTTTCGAGTCATACCGCCATCCACCACGATATTTTGACCGCTAATAAATGCCGATTTTTCGCTTAATAGAAACCACGCAGTTTCGGCAATGTCGTTAGCCTTTCCTACTTTTCCGGTAAGATGTTGTGCATGGTCGGCAGTGCTTAATGTGTCGTAATTGTTTATTTCTATCCAGCCCGGCGAAATACTGTTGACACGAGTTTTAGGACTTAAACTCACAGCCAAAGCGTGTGTCAGAGCCACTATTCCGCCTTTGCTTGCGCCGTATGCCTCTCCATTTGCTTCGGACATCAGAGCGCGTGTCGAAGCGATATTTACTATTGCCGAATTGTCGGTAAAAAGATGCTTCCCGTATTTTACGGCATAAAAAATGCTGCTTAAATTAACAGACAAAATTTCGTTCCACATCTCAAGCGATAAAGTTTCGATAGGCTCAAACACACTTATACCTGCATTATTTACCAAATAATCGATTTTGCCATACTTTTTTTCAATAAATTTTATCGCATCGTTCACTTCTGCTGCAACTCCAACATTGCATTGTAAAGTTTCGACTTGTGGCAATTCTTGTTTTAATGCTTGTAAATGAGCACTGTTAATATCCAATGCTATTGTTTGACAACCTTCGTGCAATAGTTTTTCAACAATTGCTTTGCCAATTCCATGCCCACCGCCTGTTACGATTGAAGTTTTCATTTTGTAAAATTAAAATAATTGAAAAATCTAAAACAACAATCCCCGAATTTAGTAAAAAATTCAGGGATTTAACTCATACATTACGCACTTATTATGTTGTGATCTGCCTGGGGCTCGAACCCAGGACCCCATCCTTAAAAGGGATGTGCTCTACCTGCTGAGCTAGCAAATCTTTGATTACTTTTTGAAAGCGGCTGCAAAGATAAAAACTTTTTTTTTAATTCGCAAACTTTTTTCAAAAAATATTTATTATTCTTTTTCTAATTGCAATGTTTTGCTTGGTTGGTCGCATACTTCGGTAGGTCCAAAGTACTGAATAGGACCGGGATAAATGTAACTAAACTTGTCGTCAGCCCAGTAGGAGCGGTGCTCTGCGAAATATTTGAAGGGTTTGCCATCGAGTTGAACCAATGCTTTTTGAATTACAGGTTTTATTTTTCCGTTACGTTTTTCCATATTCATCATCATCGTAATAGGCACACCTCCGGCAATCCATTCAGCCGCCGGTGCTGTCAAGTTGCGAACTGACGACATATATCCGGTTTTGCCTTCCGAAATTAATACAGCAGCCGTATAGCCGAGCGAATATGTATAATCAGCGTCGAAATTTGAAGGTATTGCACAACGTCCTTCGTAGCCAAAAAAGTGGCTGAGCGACGAAAATTTGCCTTTGTAAAGTCCTTCGGCTTTGAGTTTGGCAAGTTGTTTGGCGGTCATTTCGATAAGTAATTTTTCTGTTTCGATAAGCGATACCTGTACATTGCCGTGCGGGTCGCGGTCGAGTGTGAGTTGTCGGGCAATGCCTTTTGGCAGGTCGCGGTACATCTGGCTGCTTTCGGGCGAGAGTAATCCTTTGACATATTGACGTTTTTCGTCGTCGGTTTCGAGAGCGTTAAAATCATTATTTGCCGAAAGCAGGTCGTTGAGTTCCGAAATAAGTTTTTTCATTGCAGGAATAAATTCTATCAAACCTTCGGGTATCAGCACTGTGCCAAAATTTAATCCGTGGTCGGCGCGATAAACAATTACTTTTACAATTTCGTCAACAATATCTTTAAGTGTCATATTTTTAGCCTCAATTTCTTCGGAAATCAGGCAAATATTCGGTTGACTTAATATAGCACATTCGAGCGCAATATGTGATGCCGAACGACCCATAAGGCGAATAAAGTGCCAATATTTTTTTGCGGAATTGGCGTCGCGCTGTATATTTCCAATCAATTCGGAATACACTTTGCAAGCGGTGTCAAATCCAAATGAAGTTTCAATCATTTCGTTTTTCAAGTCGCCATCGATTGTTTTCGGGCAACCGATAACTTGAATGTTGTGTTTTTTCTCAGCATAATATTCGGCTAACACACAAGCGTTTGTGTTTGAATCGTCGCCTCCGATAATTACTATTGCATTGATACCGAGTTGTTTACAGATAACAGCACCTTTTTCGTATTGTTCTTCGGTTTCGAGTTTTGTGCGCCCTGAGCCGATAATGTCAAAACCGCCGGTGTTGCGATATTCGTCCACAATTTTTTGTGTAAGTTCGGTATATTGATGGTCAACCAAACCGCTTGGACCGCCCAGAAAACCGTAAAGTTTATTTGCCGGATTGAGTTTTTTAAGTCCGTCGAACAGACCGCTGATAACGTTATGTCCGCCCGGCGCTTGTCCGCCCGAAAGGATAACTCCCACGTTTACAATAGGATATGTTCTTGCTTCGCCCTTTTCAAAACTTACAAGCGGCATACCGTAAGTGTTTGGGAAAAGCATTTCGATAGATTTTTGGTCGGCTACCGATTGGGTTTTTTCGCCTGTTT
This sequence comes from Paludibacter sp., assembly GCA_031284665.1. Lineage (GTDB taxonomy): Bacteria > Bacteroidota > Bacteroidia > Bacteroidales > Paludibacteraceae > JAITXR01. The sequence goes on along the minus strand of JAITXR010000198.1, from coordinate 8,929 downwards.
TTAAAACTATGTTGCCTTGCAATGCGGCAGGCATTTTTGGTTGATACGATGCCCTTGCGAGTTGCAGTGGGCTTTTAGTTGTTGGTTTCATTGATTGTTTAGAGTAAAGAATAAAGACAAAAAGAGTAAATACCTTAAAATTTTGGGTGCAAAGATAATATTTTTTTTTGGAGTTGCAAAAAAATACTACATCAAAAAGGCTAATGTTTTTTGATTTTTTTTGTACTTTTGTAAAATTGTATTATATAATTGTATAATTAATGATGAAAACAAAAACTTTTATTTTTTCGCTGCTTGTATGTGTTTGTTGCGTGCAAAATACTGTTGCGCAGACACATCACATTAATGTCGATATTAAAAAACCATTGTATTCCGTACAAAAAACTATGTACGGAATATTTTTTGAAGATATAAATTACGGAGCCGATGGCGGATTGTATGCCGAAATGGTCAAAAATCGTTCGTTTGAATTTCCGCAACATTTGCTCGGTTGGACTACTTTTGGCAATGTGGAAGTGAGAACCGATAATGCGCGTTTTGCCCGAAATCCGCATTATGTGCGCCTTTCATCCCCCGGGCATAAGGAAAAACGGACAGGACTTGATAACGAAGGCTTTTTTGGAATTAGCCTGCAATCGGCGAGTGAATATCGCTTTTCGCTTTGGGCAAAAACTCAGCAAGGCAAAAGTGCTATTCGTGTGGAACTTATCGACCGTGAAAGTAATGTTTTGACTTTTCAGAAAATCAGCATCGATTCCAAAGAATGGAAAAAATATGCGATAATACTCAAAGCACCTTCAACGGTCGCCAATGCTCGATTACGCATTTTTTTGGATAGTAGCGAAAGTGTTGATTTAGAACACATTTCGCTTTTCCCTGTTGATACTTGGAAAGGGCGTGAAAACGGGTTACGCCGCGATTTGGCGCAGGCACTTGCCGACCTTCACCCCGGTGTTTTTCGTTTTCCGGGCGGCTGTATTGTCGAAGGTGTAAACCTCGAAACTCGTTATCAATGGAAAAATTCGGTTGGCGAAGTCGAAAATCGTCCGCTTAACGAAAATCGTTGGGAATACACTTTTCCACATCGTTTTTTTCCAGATTATTTCCAAAGTTACGGACTTGGTTTTTATGAATTTTTTGTACTTTCCGAAGATATTGGGGCAGAGCCTTTGCCTGTAATTAACTGTGGATTAGCCTGTCAGTACCAGAATTGGGAAAACGCGCAAGCGCACGTGGCAGTTAGCGACCTTGAGCCTTATATTCAGGATGCGCTCGATTTAATAGAATTTGCCAACGGCGACGAAAGCACAACTTGGGGAAAACTGCGTGCCGAAATGGGGCATCCGGCAGCGTTTAATCTTAAATTTCTTGCAGTCGGCAACGAGCAATGGGGAAAATTTTATGCCGAGCGTCTCGAAGTTTTTGTAAAGGCTTTGCGTGAAAAACATCCCGAAATAAAAATTATCGGCTCAGCCGGTCCAAGTCCCGATGGCAAAGAGTTTGATTACGGCTGGGCTGAAATGAAACGTTTGAAAGCCGATTTGGTTGACGAACATTATTACAAAAATCCCGCTTGGTTTCTTGCAAATGCCAATCGTTATGATAATTACGACCGCCGAATGCCCAAAATTTTTGCCGGCGAATATGCCTGCCACGTACCAAATCGCAAAAATAATTTTGAAGCCGCATTGTCCGAAGCCGCTTTTATGACAGGGCTTGAACGCAATGCCGATATTGTGCAAATGTGTACTTACGCGCCGCTTTTTGCGCACATCGAAGGTTGGCAATGGCGACCTGACCTGATTTGGTTTGATAATTTGCGCTCGGTACGCTCGGTAAATTGGTATGTTCAACAACTTTACGCCACGCACGCCGGAACTCACGTTCTGAAAACTACCGAGAATAAACTCGCCATAAGTGGTGCGGATAGTCTGTACGCCTCATCGGTTATCGACAAGGAAAAAAATGCGGTTTATCTGAAAATTGTGAACGCAAGCACTCAAAAACTGAAAGTTCGATACACCTTGCTTGGATTTGCAAAAGGCGAACACAATTTTACTCACACGCTTTTGCACGCCGATAATTTAGATGCCGAAAATACACTCGACAAGCCTTTTACAGTCGTTCCACAATCGGCGCAATATACATTTTCCGACAATATTTTGGAAATAGAACTTAAATCGCAATCGTTTAATGTGTTTGAAATAAAATTATGAGTTGTTGTTTTCGGTTTTTTATACTTGAATTTTGCCTGCTGCTAACTTTCATTACGGCTAATGCCCAAAACGAAGTGGTAGGCGGAATAGTACGCAGTAAATCCGACAAACAGCCGCTTGCGTTTGTGAGCGTATATTTCAAAGACAGCAATATCGCTACTCAAACCGACGAAAATGGAGTATTCACGCTCAAAGCCGATACTGCGGACAGACGTTTGGTTTTTTCGTGCATTGGTTTCAAAACCGAAGAAATAAAAGTGCAAGGCGGGAAAACTGCTTGGGTACAAATAGAAATGAAGGAAGAAGATATTCTGTTGACCGAAGTTTTTGTTGTGCCGGGCGAAAATCCTGCACTCGAATTTATGCGCCGAGTACGTCTGATGCGCCATCAAAACGACGTTGTGAATAAAATTTGGTATCGCTCGCTTGCCGAAACCGAAAATCTTATTTTGCTCGACCGCTTACGAAAAACATCGTTTAATCGCAAAATTTTTGAGCAACTTAACGCTGGCAATCTTACCGATAGCGACACTACTTTTGTTGCACCGCTATTTATGCAAAAAACCACGCATAATATTGAAGGCAAAAATTCTCAAATTCTGAGCGATAGCATTTATTCGTCAAAGCCCGAAATTCAAAATATTACAAAACAAATTACCTCACAAATCGATCGCCAAATTGATTTTTATGACAATACAATTACGCTTTTCGACAAGGCAATGATTAGTCCGCTCTCTGCTCACGGGAATTTGTATTATACTTTTTACCTGCGCGACAGCATTTTAATTGCCGACCGAAAATTATACGAAGTAAGTTTTAAAAGCAAAAATCAGAAAAATTTAGCCTTTGTCGGCAAAATGAGAATTGACTCAGCCACACTGTCAATCGCCGAAATAGAAGTGATTTTACCACCAAAAGCAAATATCAATTTCGTTAATTCGCTTAAAATTTCTCAAACATTTTCGCCGGACAGCAATAATTTTTGGTTGCCGCAAAGCGAAACTGTGGAATTTGCAATGGATAACGAAATTTTTGTTGACAGCCTCCATCCGCATCCGCAAATATTAATAAAACGAAACAGTAATTTTGATTATGCGGAAAAATTTTTACCTGTAAATCAGCAATTTGCGAACAGCGGATATACCGCTGAACATCTTAATGAAAAACTTGACAATCTGAATAATACGCCAATTATGCGTACTGCGCGCTGGCTTGCCGACATTGTGCTTACGGGTTATGTTCCGGTAGGCATTTTTGACTTTGGGAAAATCGAAAATTTCGCTCGCCTTACCGATGTTGAAGGTTTTCGCCTCACTGTGCCACTGCGCACAAACGAACATTTATGGAAAAATCTGTCGCTCGAAGGTTATTTGGGCTATGGATTCAAAAACAAAAAAGTGGCTTACTCTTTTTCGCCAACATACAGACTGCCTGCGAAACATTTCCACGCATTAAACGCCACATATACAAGCGATTATCGAAAAATAGATTACGAATACAATAACTTTTTATTGCGCGAAAATCCTCTGCAAAGTGGCGACGAAGATATTACAGCTAGTCTCCTTTCGTTGAAAACATCGAACAGAATAAACCGCCGCCGCGAAATATCAATTTCATCGCAAAATAATTGGACAGATAATTTTGAAACTCGCTTAATATTACGGAATAACACTTTGTATTCAGATTCTATGTGGTTACCAATGGATGAAAAAAAATTACAATACTCATCGGCAACTTTGGCTTTACGTTTTTCGTTCAACGAAGCTACTTACATCGACCATATACAACAGATTTATGCCTCAAATTCAAGTCCGGTAATATATCTGATTGGCGAAACGGGAAAATATAAAACTGACGATAAATCACAAAATTTCACAAAAGTCAAGGCTCTTATGCGGCATAATATCAACACTTCGCTTGGGCGATTTCGTTACATTGCCGAGGCGGGTTGGGTGAGTAATAATGCGCCATATCCTTTGCTCGAAATTCCTGATGGTAATTCGGGTGGTGGCTATAGTTTTTATCGTTTCGGACTAATAAACCGAATGGAATACGCTGCTAATTATTATGCAAATTTACATAGCGAAATGCTTTTTAACGGAATAATTTTTAATCAAATTCCGCTAATTAAATATCTGAATTTCAGAGAAATGGCTACTTTCAAAATGGCGTATGGCAAATTGGATTACAATGCTGCGGCGCGCAATGATTTACCAACTTTTCTATCTCCAATGGATGGGTTTTACGCTGAGGCGGGAATAGGAGTTGCAAACATTATGCGTTTTCTGACTATTCAGTCGGTTTGGCGACTTACTGACCGCAAAAAAACCGATATTCGGAATTGGGGTTTGTTAATGAGCGTAATGATAACTTTTTGAATTTCAATACTTAACTTCCACTAAAAATAATCCTTCAGCCGGCACTGAACTGCCTGCCAAACAACGATTTTTTGCCTCAATAATTTGGCAAAAATCGTCAACTGACATTTTTCGCCTGCCTACGTCTAAAAGCGTTCCCACAATGGCTCGTACCATATTACGTAAAAAACGGTCGGCTTGAATTGTGAAAATCCACTGCTCGCCACGCTTGTCCCAATGCGCTTGGGTAATTGTGCAATTATTGGTTTTTACATCTGTATGTAATTTGCTGAACGAAGTAAAATCACTGTAATTTAACAATTTAGCAGCAGCAATATTCATAATTTCAAAATCGAGATTTTCGTTAAAACGCGCTGCCAACCCATTCAAAAAAACATTTTTTTCGGTAATAATTCGGTATTCGTATCGCCGCGCAACAGCATCAAATCGAGCGTGTGCATCAGGTTTTACATTAATTATTTTGCTGATGGAAATATCGTGAGGTAAAAACGAATTTAATTTTGCTGTTAATTCTTCGAGCGTAAAACGTTGAGTATCACAGTCGAAATGAGCCACCATCATTTCGGCGTGAACTCCTGCATCGGTGCGCCCTGCGCCGACTATTTCGATAGTTTCGTCGCGCAAAACGGTACGCAAAGCCGTAGTAACAACTTGTTGTACCGAAATGCCGTTAGGTTGGATTTGCCAACCGTGATAGCCTGCTCCGTTGTATGCTAAATATATGAAATACCGCTGTTTGTCCACAAAAATTTACACAAATAATTTATCAATATCTTTGGCATATTGCGCCATTACAACTTTGCGTTTTAGTTTCAAAGTGGGCGAAAGTTGCCCGCCGGGTTGACTCCATTCTTCAGCCACAAGTTTGTATTTTTTTACCTGTTCGTAATCGCCAAATTCTTGGTTGTATTTCTCAACTTCTTGCCGAAAACGTACGGTAATAACTTTACTCTCAAGCAATTCGGCATTAGTTGTAAATTGAACATCGTGCATCGCAGCCCAAGTTTTGAGGTATGCAAAATCGGGTTGAATTAATGCGGCTGCAAACTTTTGATTTTCACCTACAACAAGCATATTTTCGATAAATGGCGATTCGCAGAACTTCGCCTCAATTATTTCGGGATTTACATATTTGCCGAGTGAGGTTTTGAACAAACTTTTGAGGCGACCTGTAATGCGCAGCACTCCGTTTTCGTCCAAAATTCCGGTGTCGCCGGTATGTAGCCAGCCCTCGTCGTCGATAACTTGCGCCGTAGCCTCCGGTGCTTTGTAATAGCCGAGCATAACGTTATGTCCGCGACACTGAATTTCGTTATCAGCACCAATGCGCAGTTCGGTTTCGGGCATTTTCATTCCCACAGTTCCGAATTGTCGCCCGCCTTTGCCCCTGTTCATTACTGCAATTACCGGCGATGATTCGCTCAAACCGTAACCTTCGAACACCGGCATTCCAATTGCGGAGAAAAACGCCGCCATGTGTTTTTGAATGGCACTGCCGCCCGAAACCACAATGTCAAAATTGCCACCAACGGCTGCACGCCATTTGCTGTAAATCATTTTGTCGGCAAAACGATGGCGGACATTGTACCAGCAACTGCGATTTTCGACTTTGTATTTTTTTGCCAATTCAAAAGCCCAATAATAAATTGTCCGCTGAATAAATGGCAGTTTTTTGCCCGACAAATAAAATTTATCGTACATTTTTTCCAACACGCGAGGTACGCAGGTCATCATTGTTGGTGCTACTTCTTTGATGTTTTCGGCTATTGTACCAAGATTTTCGGCATAGTAAACCGAAAATAATAAATATTGATAAAGATACACCAACATCCGCTCGTAAGCGTGGCAAAGTGGCAGAAAACTCAAAGCTCTATCGCTCCCTTCGGAAGGAATATGGCGCAGTTGATAAAAATTTTGTATAATATTATTATGACTGAGCATTACTCCTTTTGGATTTCCGGTTGTGCCGGAAGTATAGATTATTGTTGCCAAATCGTACGGTTTTACACTTTGTTTGAGTTCTGCAAGTTTCTCTTTTTGAACATTGTTTTTGCCAAGTTCGACGAGCAAATCCAGATAGCGATATTTCTCATCAATATTGTCGAAAGTAATCACTTCTTTGAGTTTATCGAGTTCGGGCAGAATTGGCTCAATCTTATTCCGAAGTTCGCGCCCTTCCATAAAAATTATTTTCATCTCGGCGTGGTTGAGAATATAACGGTAATCTTCTTGACTGATAGTGGGATAGATAGGAACAGAAACGGCTGCTATCTGCATAATTGCATAATCGAGGGCGTTCCATTCCGGACGATTGCCGCTTACAATACCAACATTGTCGCCCGGTTTTATGCCTATTGCAAGCAGTGCATAACTCAGATTGTCAGTTAGTTCCACAAACTCTTTAATGCTATATGTACGCCATTTGCCACGATGTTTTGATGCAAATGCTATTTCCTGTTCCGGTTTTTGTTCAAGATAGTTCGCCGGCAAATCGAATAAACGTGTTACTTCCATAATACTGTATGATTTAATATTTATTTTATACAAAAGATTTACAAATATATATTTTCTTTTGATATTTTATTCAAAAAATGTGAAATTAACGTTTCCATAATTTCTGTGTTCCGAAAAATGCGGATGATTTGAGAAGTCGAAAGCCGCCGAATGTTCGACTACCAGCAGCCCTTCGTCTTTGAGCAAATTACGCGAAAAAATTAAATCCGGAATCTCTGCAATATTTTCTGTTTGATAAGGCGCATCGGCAAAAACGACATCGTACTGCGTATTGCACGATAGTAAAAATTTAAAAACATTTGCTTTTATCAATGTTAAGTTATCAATTTTCAATTCGTTACATACTTTTTTGATAAATCGGCACTGAATATCTTCCAATTCGATGCTCACTACACGTTTTGCCCCGCGCGAAATAAATTCAAAACCAATACTGCCTGTGCCTGCAAAAAGGTCGAGCATATCAATGTCGTCGAACGAAATGCGATTGTTCAGCAAGTTGAAAAGCGATTCTTTTGCAAAATCGGTTGTAGGGCGAGCAGTTATATTTTTTGGCACTTCTAAACGCCTTGACTTAAATTTTCCACTGATTATACGCATAAATTACAATGTTATTATTTTGTAGTTATCAAAATATTCACTCAAAAAATCATTTAAATCCTTAATCGATTTCTCGCTGAATATCAGCAAATTATCGTTTTCGGGCTGAAGCGAAAGCGAATCATAAACTTTCAGAATGAAATAAATAATATCTTCGTTTGTTTTGTATTCAAAACTGTTGAGCAATGTCAGAATGCCTTGTTTTACAACCACAAAATCAACTTGTTGCGCTCTAACAAATACATTCACCGTAGTTTTTTTGCTTTTCAAAATATTGTCATTAATAAAGCAAGTCAAAAAATGCTCGATTTCTACATCCGGAATAATTTGCTTGAAAATATTACAAATATTAAGTGGTATTGCAAAAATTATTACCGCTTGCCACGCCAATAAATTATTAAACAAAAGTGCTGCATTTTCCTTTAATTCAGGATGTTGCATTCTCAAAAACGACTCCGCATTGCTTGTGTCAAAAAAACTGTCAGGCACAACAGTATAAATATCGCTTTCGATTGTAATACTTACTTTGCGGTAATGCACTTTTAATTCTTCCACATTACACAATAAATCCTGAATTTGCGCTTGCGAATAATTCCAAATATCGCAGTTTAGCATTTTTGTCGATATTATTTTGTGATTTTGGTCATAAATTCCAAAATTAAAACCATCGGAAAGTATTCTGATAATTAATGTGTAATTGTTTGAACTATTGCTATTTGTATCCATTATTTCTGTTTCGTTTTATTCCCAGTTGCCTGCATTATTATTTGGCTGTTCAATCGAGCCGATTTTAAGACCTTCAAATTTATCTAATTTTTGCGTAATATCAATTAATGAGCGTAATTCTCGACCGTTAATGTCTGTTAAAAATGTTGTATATTCAGCCGATACTTCAAAAAGCGGAATTTGTATTCCTGCCGAAGTCGTGTATTCATTATTTGTTTTAAGCACAAATTTTTTGCCGTTCGAGAAAGGAACGACACAAATTTTATCAATATTATTGCAAGTATATCGTTTATCCGGAAAAATTGCCGAAAGTGCCTTCACTTGTGTTGTATCGCGCAGAAATGAGATGAGTTCATCCCAATCGGCAGCAAAAATTCCTTTATGCGCTTTGTATTCCAATTGCGCTGTACGAATGTCGATAAGTTGTTGAATAACAATTTCTTGACGTTCAGTTTTTTTGTTTTCAAACTCAATAGGTGCAAGTATGCTGCGAATGCA
>JAITXR010000196.1 GCA_031284665.1 Paludibacter sp. | reverse complement strand
AATTTTTGAGCCTTTTTGGGGACTCGAACCCCAGACCTATTCATTACGAATGAATTGCTCTACCAACTGAGCTAAAAAGGCAAATATTTTACGCTCGCGGGCACAAAGGTAATAAGTTTTTTCGTTCAATAAAAATTTTTTGATATTTTTGTTTCCAAAAATTACACAAAAATGAATCTAAATGGCGTTTATCGCAGCATAAAATCTTTATCCACAGGTATTTACAAAGAAAAAGGCAGTAAATTTCTTTCTTTTGCATTACCTGTTTCGTCAGGCGAAGAAGCCAAAGAAATCATTAAGCAATATAAAAAACAGTATCACGACGCTCGGCACGTTTGCTCGGCGTATATGCTCGGCAGCGAGCGGCTCGAAAGTAAGGCAAACGACGACGGAGAGCCTTCGGGAACTGCCGGACGACCAATTTTAGGACAAATTAATTCGTTCGGACTTAGCAATATTTTAATTATCGTTGTGCGATATTTTGGTGGAATTTTGCTTGGCACAGGCGGACTTGTGCAGGCATATAAGCAAGCGGCGTGCGAGGCGCTGCAAAACGCCGAAATAATTGAAAAAAACGAAGAAATTGAAGTCGAATTTGAATTTAACTATCTGAAAATAAACGATATAATGAGCGCGATAAAAAAATACGAAGTGAATATCGTAGCCCAAGAATACAAAAACGACTTTTATAAGTTCAAAACAGTTGTTCAAAAAAAAAATAATCACCCCTTTGTAAGTGAAATTAAGGAATTTACATTGTAAGTTATATTAAAATGTTGGTTTTTAGTACAGATATTCTATGTTGTTCTGAAAAAATTTTATTAAATTTGCCAACTTTTTTGAATATTACATACATTGAATACAAATACTGAAAATACCATATCAAATACGCAATTTGCCGAACAAGTTGTAGTTACGGGCGCGCGGGTGCATAACCTCAAAAACATTGACGTAACAATCCCTCGCGATGCACTGAGCGTAATTACCGGTTTAAGTGGCAGCGGAAAATCGTCGCTCGCTTTCGACACCATTTTTGCCGAAGGTCAACGGCGATATATCGAGACTTTCTCGGCTTATGCGCGCAGTTTTCTGGGTAATTTGGAACGCCCCGATGTTGATTCTATTACAGGTTTAAGCCCCGTAATTTCAATCGAACAAAAAACTACCAACAAAAATCCTCGTTCAACAGTAGGCACAACCACCGAAATTTATGACTTTTTCCGTTTGCTATTTGCCCGCGCTGCCGATGCTTATTCGTATATCAGCGGCGAAAAAATGATAAAATACAGCGAAGACCAAATCGTTGAACTTATTCTTAATGAATATCAAGGGCAACGCTGTTATTTACTTGCACCAATTGTGCGCGGGCGAAAAGGACATTACAAGGAACTTTTTGAGCAAACCCGAAAAAAAGGATATATAAATGTACGTATTGACGGCGAAATATGCGAAATCACAAACGGATTAAAAGTTGACCGCTATAAAAATCACGACATTGAAATAGTCATTGATAAACTGCAAGTTAGCAATCGCGACAGCAACCGTCTCAAACAGTCGTTACAAAAAGCGATGCAATTGGGGAATGGCATTGTAATGATTGTTAATGCGTTAGAAACCAACAAAATACGTTATTTCAGCAAATCGTTAATGTGTCCCACATCGGGCATTTCGTACGAAGAGCCTGCGCCGCATAATTTTTCGTTCAACTCACCGCAAGGTGCTTGCCCGCATTGCAAAGGTTTGGGATATGTGATTGATATTGATATGAATAAAATCATTCCCAACAAAAAATTAAACATTCACGACGGAGCAATCGCGCCACTTGGCAAATATCGTGCTGTGTATATTTTTCGGCAAGTCGAAACAATTCTCGCAAAACACGGATTTACGCTTAAAACGCCTGTTGCCGACCTATCCGACGAGGTTTTGAACGAAATAATGAATGGCTCCGACGAGCGGATGTTAATCCGGAACGACACACTCGGCACAAGTTATATGCTTGCTTACGACGGGATTTTACGATATGTCGAAATCCAAAATACCAACGGTGCATCGGCTAGCGAGCAAAAATGGGCAAGCCAATATTCTCGCGTACTTGCTTGCCCCGAATGTAAAGGAGCGCGCCTGAAAAACGAGTCGTTGCACTTTCGTTTGGGCGACAAAAATATTGCTCAACTTTCGGCACTCGATTTCTCTCAATTATTAATTTGGACAAATAATATAGAAAGCCAATTAAGCGAAAAACAACAAAAAATTGCCGCCGAAATTCTCAAAGAAATCCGAACACGACTACAATTTTTACTCGATGTAGGGCTAAATTATTTATCAATGAGCCGCAGTTCGCAATCGCTTTCGGGTGGCGAAAGTCAGCGAATACGACTTGCCACGCAAATTGGCTCGCAACTTGTAAATGTTCTCTACATTCTCGACGAGCCAAGCATTGGACTTCATCAGCACGACAACGAACGATTGATTGATTCGCTGAAAAAACTGCGCGACATTGGCAATTCGGTAATTGTGGTCGAACACGACAAAGAAATGATGCTCGCTGCCGACTATGTTATCGATTTAGGACCACGCGCCGGACGACTTGGCGGCAAAGTAGTGTTTGAAGGAACACCTGCCGAAATGTTAAAATCAGAAACATTAACAGCCGATTATTTAACCGGCAAACGAAAAATCGAAATACCCGAAAAATTACGCGAAGGTAACGGATTGTTTCTTACAATCAAAGGAGCAAAAGGTAACAATCTGAAAAACATTGATGTAGCATTTCCATTAGGAAAAATGATTTGCATAACAGGAGTTTCGGGCAGTGGAAAATCTACTTTAATAAACGACACTTTGCATCCGATATTAAGCAAACATTTTTACCGCTCGCTAAAAGACCCGCTGCAATACGACTCAATCGAAGGTATTGAGCATATTGACAAAGTTGTGGAAGTTGACCAATCGCCAATAGGACACAGTCCGCGCTCAAATCCTGCAACTTATACCGGAGTTTTTGCTGATATACGAAATTTATTTGTAACTTTGCCCGAAGCCAAAATTCGAGGATACAAACCGGGGCGTTTTTCGTTCAATACAGCCGGCGGTCGCTGCGAAGTGTGCGGTGGAAATGGCTACAAAACCATTGAAATGAACTTTTTGCCCGACGTTTATGTCCACTGCGAAAACTGTCACGGAAAACGCTACAACCGCGAAACTCTCGAAGTACGTTTCAAAGGAAAATCGATTGCAGATGTTTTGGATATGACTATAAATCAAGCGGTTGAGTTTTTTGAATATCAACCATCCATTCTTAATAAAATTAAGACACTGCAAGATGTAGGACTTGGATATATTAAACTCGGGCAAAGCAGTACTACGCTCTCAGGCGGTGAAAGTCAGAGAGTTAAACTTGCAACCGAACTGTCGAAACGCGACACCGGCAAAACAATTTACATACTCGATGAGCCAACTACCGGACTGCATTTTGAGGACATTCGCGTTTTACTTGGCGTACTCAACCGACTTGCCGATAAGGGCAACACTATAATTATTATCGAACATAATCTGGATGTGATTAAAGTTGCCGATTATATCATAGATATTGGACCGGAAGGCGGCTCAAAAGGAGGAAAAATAATCTGTAAAGGTACGCCTGCCGAAATTGCAAAATGTAAAGCAAGCCTTACAGGAAAATTTCTAAAAAACGAAATATCAACACATTAGCACTATTGCCGTGGGAAATACTATAAAATATATTATTCAATTTTTGCTCGGGAAAAGCGTAAGCAGTAAAGTTGCAGCAAAAATAGGCTATACGGCTGACGAAAGCGAATTTAAAAATTACGCAATAGTTATCGTACCAAGCGATTTTTTTGCACCCGATATTTACGGTAGCGAACAGTCGTTGCCACAGTTGCCACTTAAAAGCTGGGAAGAAACTCCATTTTTGTTTGGCGAAGCAAGTCAATACGAAAAAAACAAAACAACCGTACTGAAAGCCGATTTGATAGCAAGTGCCTATTTTCTTATTTCGCGCTACGAAGAATATGCCCGAAAAACAGTGCGAGATATTCACGGCAGATTTCCGGGAAAAGAATCACTTCCTTACCGCGCCGGATTTATTGACCGCCCACTGGTGGACGATTACGGACGATTGCTGCGACAAATGCTACGTAACAAAGGATTTGATGCCCCTGACCCGCCAAAAGAAATCAGCAAAATATTTCTTACTCACGATGTTGATAAAATTTCGCATTTCCGCAATATTCGTGGTTTTGCAGGCGGAGTACTGCGTGGTTTGCGGCATCCAAAAGAGGCGCAAGTGGCATTTGCAAGTTTTTTCGGCACATTGAAAAACGACCCTTGGTACACTTTTCCTTATATTTTTAAGATAAATACAAGTTTACAAAAAGCGCTGGGAACAGAACGATGCGAATGCGTGGCTTTTATGGGTGCTGGGAAGGGACTTCGCAAAGAAGACCTGCCATTTGCTAACCTTGCTCACCCTGATTTCAAAACAGTGCTAAAAGCCTGTAAACGACACAATTATACCATTGGATTACACACAAGTTATCAAGCAGGAATAACGCCGGAAATAATTGCAGACGAAAAACACAAATTAGAGCGAGGCGCAAAACGCAAAATCACATATAACCGCAATCACTTCCTTTGCTCGCGCGAGCCGGAAGATATGCTCGAACTGATAAAAGCAGGCATAACCGACGATTTTACAATGAGTTATGCCGATATGGCAGGTTTCCGTCTGGGAACTTGTCGCCCTGTGAAATGGATAAATCCGGCAACACGCAAAGTTACAAATCTCAAACTACATTCGTTGGAAATAATGGATATGTCGTTGAGCGACAAGCGTTATATGTTTATGAACTCGCACGATGCCGAAATGTATTGCTACCAACTTGCCGACAATGTGAAAAACTGCAACGGCGAACTCGTGCTGCTTTGGCACAACACTTCGCTGGAACACACTCCCCGCTCCTACCATCGCGATTTGTACAAAAAATTTATTAAATATTTGCAACCAAAATAAGCGAAAATGAAAAAA
>JAITXR010000192.1 GCA_031284665.1 Paludibacter sp. | reverse complement strand
CTTATTCATAAATGAAATGTAATATTTTTTTCAATTTGATGATTTAGAATGCGCTGTGTGGGTGGGTTGCATTTTCTACCGAGCGATACATTCCTACGGAATGTTAAATATTAGGAATTTTTCAGAGCAAAATTAATGTGATTTTTTTTATAAGTAATGAGAATAAAATAATGTTACATTACATATTTTGTAAATGATTGAAAGATTGCATCTTGTGCTATTTTACTCCCGATAGTTATCGGGAACATTTTACATTTTACATTACTTATTACGTTGTTTCGTTGTTGTATCTCAAGCTTTCTATATTCAAAAATACCAACAATAAAATATTATCTCGGATTTTTTTTGATAAATAATTGGATTTTCAGAAAAAAACAAATATCTTTGCACGCTATTTTCGTTAAAAACAAATATTAATATAATTTCTAACAATTTTTTATTCTATGCAAAACAAAGGAATAATAAGGATTTTTGCAGGTGCACTAACTCTTGTGTGTCTGTTTTACCTGTCATTTTCAGTAGTTACCTCTACTTATAACAAAAAGGCACAAAACTACTCACAAGGCGATCTGCAAAAGGAATACGCCTATCTTGATTCTATTGCCAACACAAAAGTATGGCTTAATTACACCTTAAAAGAATGTCGCGAAAAGGAAATAAACCTTGGACTTGACCTTAAAGGCGGTATGAATGTAACTCTCGAAGTATCTGTGCCTGATATTATCCGCGCACTTTCGGGATACAACACTACGCCTAATTTTAATCAGGCTTTGGCTACTGCGTCGGAAAATCAAAAGACAAACAGCCAAAAGCAGTATCTCGACCTTTTTGTGGATGCCTACAAAAAACTTGACCCAAATGTGAATTTAGCGTCAATTTTTAGTACTTATGCACTTAAAGATAAAATTAATCTGAATTATACTAACGACCAAGTAATAAAAGTACTCGAAACCGAGATTAACGATGCTATAAGCAACTCGTTCAATGTGTTGCGTACTCGTATCGACCGTTTTGGCGTTGTTCAACCAAATATTCAGCGCGACAATAATAATACAGGTCGTATTTTGATTGAACTGCCGGGTGTAAAAGAGCCCGAACGTGTCCGCAAACTGCTGCAAGGCTCTGCTAACCTTGAGTTTTGGGAAACTTATAATTTCGACGAAATCCAAAACAGTTTGGTGGCTGCCAATAGTTTGATTTATCAAATGAATATTGCCGACAAAGATACCACAAAAACTGTTGCTCAAAATCAAAATACAGCAACTGCCGAAATTGCCGATTCTGCAACTACATCAGCATCGCTCGACAGTATGAAGGCTGCAATTGCACAAACCAACACCGGCGTAAGCGATTCTACTGCTACTAACGCACAGTGGTTAAAAGAGAATCCTCTTTTTGCGCTATTACATACAGAATATGCAAACGGATGTGTAATCGGTGCTGTTCAAAGTAATGAAATGGCAAAGGTAGATGCATATTTACAACTAAAACAAGTACACGATTTGTTGCCTCCAAATCTCGGTTTCCGCTGGGAGGTAAAACCTGTTGACGCAGCACACTCAGGCGGCAAAGAAATGTACAGACTTATTGCCATAAAATATACAACTCGCGACCAACGCGCACCTCTTGCCGGAGATGTGATTACCGATGCTCGCGCCGACTTTGGTCAGCAATCTGCTTATGCCGAAGTTAGTATGAGTATGACATCCGAGGGTCAAAAAATTTGGGCGCGCCTGACAAAAGAAAATATCAACCGCTCAATAGCCATTGTGCTTGACGGATACGCTTATTCATATCCTAATGTATTAAGCGAAATTACAGGTGGAAGTTCGCAAATCACAGGACATTTCTCGGTCGAAGAGGCAAAAGACCTTGCAAACACTCTGAAATCGGGTAAAATGCCTGCTCCTGCTCGCATTGTTCAAGAAGATGTAGTAGGACCTTCGCTTGGACAGGAAGCCATCAACAACGGTTTGTTGTCATTTATAATAGCATTTATTTTGGTACTTGCTTATATGATTTTCTATTATGGCAAAATACCCGGAATTATTGCAGATATTGCGCTGTTTGTCAACGTATTTTTCCTAATGGGAATTCTCGCCTCGTTCGGGGCGGTGCTTACCTTACCCGGTATTGCAGGTATAGTGCTGACGCTCGGTATGGCTGTGGATGGGAACGTGCTTATCTACGAGCGTGTGAGGGAAGAAATCGAGGCAGGAAAAACTCAACGGACTGCTATCCGCGATGGATTTAAAAACGCTATTTCGGCAATTATAGATGCTAACGTTACTTCGTTGCTTACAGGTATTATCCTTATGATATTCGGTACAGGACCAATTCTTGGTTTTGCAACTACATTGGTAATTGGTATCGTTACTTCTTTCATAACTTCGGTATTCCTTACCCGTATGATGCTCGAAATGTACGCCGCTCGCGAAAATGCCAAACAACTCGCATTTACCACAAGAGCAACTGCATCGTGGTTTCAAAATCTGAAATGGGATTTTATCGGCAAACGCAAAATTGGTTATATTGCATCCCTTGCAGTTATTGTAGTTTGTTTTGCATCGTTTGCTACTCAAGGTTTGAGTTTCGGTATTGACTTTAGTGGCGGACGTAATTATATTGTTCGTTTCGACAAACCGGTAGATACTGAAGAAATTCGTGAAATTCTTGACGAAACTTTTAAGGACGATACCGACAACTCGGCAAGTGTGTCTGTTATCAGCATTGGAGCCGATAATCAAGTTCGTATAGCAACCAAATACAAAATCGACGACAATAGTGAAACCGCTGATAATGAAGTTGTTTCAAAAATTTTCGAGGTATTGAAAGCCAATACTACTAACCCTGATTTGTTGCCGGCTGATTTAGATATTGACCATTTCGTTACCGATTATGTAATGAGTTCGCAAAAAGTAGGACCTACTGTTGCCGACGATATTCTTACCGCTGCCGTGTGGGCGATATTCTTCTCGTTAATTGTAATTTCACTTTACATATTTATCCGTTTCAACGACTTTGCATTCTCTGTCGGTACGCTGGCATCGCTTGCTCACGACGTAATAATAATTCTCGGTATTTATTCGCTGTTCTACAAAATTATGCCATTCTCGATGGAAATGGATCAGGCATTTATAGCCGCGATACTTACTTATATAGGATATTCGGTAAACGATACAGTAGTAATTTTCGACCGTATCCGCGAAAACATCCGACTCTTCCCAAAACGCAGTAGCACAAGCATTATGAACGAATCGCTTAACGAAACAATGAGTCGTACTTTTAGTACTTCGGCAAGTGTTTTGGTGGTAATGTTGGCAATCTTTATCTTTGGAGGAGAAACTATTCGAGGTTTTATTTTCGCATTGCTTGTAGGCTCTATATTGGGTGTATATTCCACACTGTTTATTGCAGTTCCGGTTTCGCACGACATACTTGTCCGCAACCAAAAACGCAAAGCAGCAAAAGAGGCAGCCTCGCTTGCAAAAAAATAATTTCATAACTTTTTACAAAAAAAGCCTTGACACATATTTTTTGTGTCAAGGTTTTTTTTATATTTGCAAAACAATAGTTTTTTCGATTAATTCATACCGGATTTTTAATTAATTGTATTGTCATTAATTTACAACAATAACAAAAGCATTATGAAACTTTTCATTAACAGAACGCCTTATTATTGGGTTTTGGAGATATTGTCAGTTGCAGGTTTACTTTATGCGTTTTATCCATTGCTATTTTACGGCAGTTTAAGCCCTGATGTAAAAATTCCAATTCATTTTAATGCACTTGGCGACGTAGATGGTTGGGCTGGACGTAATTATTTATTTTTACTGCCCGCAATATCGTTAATATTTTATATTGGCTTTTCTATATTAGAACGTTATCCTAAATTTTTAAATTATCCTTTCAACACAAAAGATATAGACAAAAAAGAACTTAATAAAACAGGAATAAGCATTATAAGGCATATAAAATTTATTAGTATTATTGTGTTTGCTCATATCGGCAATCGCGCATTTAATATTGCTATTGGCAAGGATGTACAATTTGGAATTGTTATTTTTTTGTTGCTATTTGCACTATTTTTAATAGTAACTGTTTTTATTGCAAGGGTTTATAAGTTGAAACAAAAATAAATTGACTGTGTGTGGTCTATTCATCATTTATCATAATTATTGTTTTTTTCTTCGTGTCTTCTTCCTTTGTGCCTTCGTGTTCAAAAAAGAGTAAAGAAAAAATAAGGAGAGAGTAAACAAATGGTACACATAGCCGCAAACATCCTAACAGACTAAACCCTGTTAGAGTTAGGACAAAATTAATTTGTAAATTTTTAATAGACTTTATATAATATAAAAAAACATGAAAACACTAACAAGCTTTATTTTTTTGATTTTTACAATCGCTTTTTACGCTCAACAAACTGAAATTCAATATCTTTCGGGAACAGGTTTGGGCAATGAGAAAATTTGGAAATTTCGCTGCTCCGAAGGAATGAACAGCGGCAAATGGGGAAAAATAAAAGTACCTTCGCAATGGGAATTACAAGGCTACGGCGAATATACTTATGGCAGATGGTACACGCGAGGATTGAAAAATCCAAGTATGGAAATCGGAGAATATCAATACGAATTTTCAGTTCCAAAAAATTGGAAAGGGAAAGCAATAAGCATTGTATTTGAAGGAGTTATGACCGATACCGAAGTGAAAATTAACGGACAAATTGTCGGTGAAATTCATCAAGGCGGTTTTTATCAATTCAGTTACGAAATTGCCGATAAAATTAAATTTGGAGCGTCAAACAAACTCGAAGTAAAAGTGTGGAAACATTCGGAAAATCGCTCGGTAAACGCTGCCGAACGCCGAGCCGACTGGTGGCTTTTTGGTGGAATTTATCGTCCGGTATATTTGTCGGCAAAACCGCAAATCCACATCAAAAATATCGCCGTTGATGCCAAAGCCGACGGAAAACTGAATGTGGAAATTTTTAATACTCCATTGCCTGAAAATTATTCACTTTCGGCATCTATAACTTCGATTGACGAGAAAATTAAATCGCCCGAAAAAACCATTAAATTAAAATCAGGCATCGAAAATCAAATTATCAGCACTCAATTTGAAAATATCAAAACTTGGACTAACGAAACGCCTAATATTTACAAGCTCACTCTGAATTTACTCGACCAAAACAATAAAATTATTCATTCGTACAGCGAAAAAATCGGTTTCCGCGATGTTGAATTTCGGGTTAACGACGGACTGTATGTAAATGACGTAAAAGTAGTATTGAAGGGGATAAATCGCCACTCGTTCTACCCCGATGGCGGGCGCACTTTGAATAAGGAAATTAACGTTCAGGATGCCGAACTAATCCGCGAAATGAACATTAACGCAGTGCGGTCGCATTATCCACCCGACAAAAGTTTCCTCGATGCTTGCGACTCGCTCGGACTATTTTATTTAGACGAACTTGCAGGCTGGCAAAATTCTTACGACGAAACTGTGGGCGCAAAACTTGTTAAAGAAATGATTTACAGAGATGTAAATCATCCAAGCATAGTAATTTGGAATAATGGAAACGAAGGTGGCTGGAATTATGCTGTTGATAAATATTTTGCGCAATACGACATTCAAAAACGTCATTTAACTCATCCTTGGGCTGATTTTAACGACCTTGACACACATCATTATCCTGAATATCAGACAGGTATTGCCCGTTTCAATAATGGCTACAAAGTATTTATGCCAACCGAAACTATGCACGCAATGTACGACCAAGGCGGAGGGGCAGGTTTGGAGGATTTCTGGGAAAAATGGTCGAAAAGCCCGCTATTTGCAGGTGCATTTATTTGGGCGTATGTGGACGAAGCCGTAAAGCGTTCCGATAAAAATGGAATTTTGGACAGCGACCAGTCTAATGCTCCCGATGGCATTGTGGCGCCTTACAGACAAAAAGAAGGCAGTTTTTATACAATTAGAGAAGTGTGGTCGCCCGTAAAATTGCAAACTACGATGATAACTCCTTCGTTTTCAGGCGATTTGTTTTTTACTAACAATTTTCTTTATACCAATCTGAAAGACTGTATTTTGAAATACAAAACTTATCAAATCGCCTCGCCCACAGGTCTAAAACGCCCTGTTGACAATATAAAAGCAGAAATGGAAATGTCTGCCGCCGAGCCGGGCGAAACAGTAAAACTCAATATCTTCAAATCGCCGACTGCGCACGATTTATTCTTTAACAACGATGTGGTGGAATTTGAAATTTACGACTCTCACAAACGTCTGATATGCAACTGGACTTTGCCCATTCGTCGCGCCGAAGAATACGCTCAACAACAACTGCAAGCCGTAGAACAAACAGGCAAAGCAACGGTATCGATAGACGGAAATACTGCCACTTTAGCAGCCAAAGGAGTACGAGTAAGTTACGATTTGACAACTGCGTTGATTACTAATGTTGAAAATTCGGCAAGCAGGATTTCGTTCAATAATGGACCAATAGCAGTGGGGCTTAAAATGGAAGTGAAAGAATATAAATATCGCGAAGAAGGAAATAATGCAGTTTTAACATTCTTTTACAAAGGTGGCGTGGATTCCATTCGTTGGGAAATGACAGCGGCTGGTTTGCTGTCGTTTTCGGCTGTTATGCTTAATAATTCGCGTGCGGGTACAGGTTTCGACGACGCTGTGAGCATCAGCAACATAACAAGTTTGGGCTTTACATTTTCCTACCCCGAAACTGCGGTAAAAGCAATGCGCTGGTTTGGACGAGGACCATACCGAGTGTGGAAAAACCGCATCAAAGGCACTAATTACGGACTTTGGGAAAAAGCATACAATAATACAACGACAGGCGAGAACTACGAAAATCTCGTTTATCCTGAATTTAAGGGCTATCACGCAAATTTATATTGGGCAACTTTGCAAACTTCGGAAAGCGATTTTACGGTTTATAGCGAAAGTAACGGATTGTTTTTTAGAGTATTAACTCCCGAAGAGCCAAAAGGCAGAGCCGGAGGTGAAAAAGGAGAACGAACAATGCCCGCTTTCCCCGAAGGCGACTTGTCGTTTCTATACGAAATACCTGCAATTCGCTCATTTAAGCCCACTTGGCAGCAAGGACCAAACAGCCAACCGGCAACAATCCGCATAAAAATTGGAGACGAAGGCATAAAAATGAAACTGTGCTTTGATTTCAGGGAAAAAGCGGAAAATAATTAGTGATTAGTGATTAACGATTAGTGATAAGTGATTAACATCCTAATTAGTAGTCTTTTCGTGTACCATTTACCGTGTATCCCGCTGGCGCGGATTTGCAATCCGTGTCTTGACAAACCAACACTCCGATTAAAAATCGACGCGAGCGGCGAAATGACGTAAATAAAAAAAATGCCTTTCTGCCTTTCTGTCTTCTTGTTTATTTATTAAGCGCAAGCGCTCTTTTATATAAACAGAAAGGCAATAAGACAAAAAGGCACAAAGAATAATGATTAACATCCTAATTAGTAGTCTTTTCGTGCACCATTTACCATTTACCGTGTACCGTGATTCAAACTGCTCAAACTATTCAAACTATTCAAACCATTCAAACCATTCAAACTGCTCAAACCATTCAAACCATAAAAAAACATACTTATGAAATCACTAAAAATCATCATTTCGGCATTGATAATTCTCAATTTTCCATTTGTTTTTCAACACTCATCGGCAGCGGTATATTATGTTGCAACCACAGGCAGTGATAGTAATTCCGGCTCAATATCGTCGCCTTTCGCCACGCTTAACAAGGCGCAAACTTTAGTCGTAGCGGGTGATACTGTCTATTTTCGCGACGGGAGGTATCAGATTGCCGAAAGTCAAGTTATGGAATACTCCGGTATTTTTGCGCGTGTATTCAAAATGGACAAAAGCGGAACTGCTACTAAGCGCATTTGCTATTTTGGCTATCCGGGCGAGCGACCTGTTTTCGATTTGGCGAATGTAAAACCTGCAAATTACAGAGTGTATGTGTTTTTTGTAAGTGGCTCGTACCTGCATTTCAGAAATTTAGAAGTGGTCGGCACGCAGGTTACAATTTTGGAACACACGCAATCGGAATGTTTCCACCACGAAGGCGGGAATAATTGCATTTACGAGGATTTGGCTATGCACGACGGTATGGCAATCGGATTTTATATGACAAAAGGAAGTAACAATCTGATTCTCAACTGCGATGCGTATAATAATTGGGATAATGTGTCGGAAGATAAAAAAGGCGGAAATGTAGATGGTTTTGGCGGGCATCTCAGCGGCGAAAACTATCCGGGGAATGTCTTTAGCGGCTGTAGAGCGTGGTACAACAGCGACGACGGTTTCGACCTGATAAGCAATAAATCGGTGGTGATTATCGAAAATTGCTGGGCATTCAAAAACGGCTATTCTACCGCCGGCGCAAGTCTGGGTAACGGTGCAGGATTTAAATCGGGCGGATACGGAATGGGTGCAAATCCAAGTGTGCCAAGCATTGTTCCGCGCAATATCATTCGTTTTTGCTTGGCTGTTGACAACAAAGCACAAGGTTTTTACGCCAATCATCACCTCGGCGGAATTGATTTTTACAACAACACAGCCTACTACAATCCCACAAACTTCAATATGGTAAATCGACAGGATGCCGCTACTACCGTTGATGTTGCGGGTTATGGGCATAATGTGAAAAACAATGTTTCGTACAGCCCGCGAACTTCCGGCAGTCATATTACAAACATCAACACTACCACAAGCACAGTGCAAAGCAATACTTGGAATTTTACATTTACACTCACTGCTGCCGATTTTCAAAGTACAGGCGTTGATATGACGCAACTCACCGCGCCGCGCAATGCCGATTGCTCATTGCCCGACATCACACTCTTAAAACCTGCTGCCAACAGTCGATTAATCGACCGAGGAACAGATATTGGTTTTGCTTTTTCAGGTGTTGCGCCCGATTTGGGTTACGCCGAATATAACGAGCCAAACTCTGTGGAAACTGTTCCGGCAGGCAATAAAGCAATACTGCAAGTGGACTATTATAACACTATTGGTCAGATGATAAGCAGCGATACTTCCGGCTTGGTGCTGTCAAAAATTACCTACACCGACCATTCCGTCGAAACAAAAATAATATATAGACAATGAAACAATCCGGCCAGTTACGAATTACGGAAAAATGGTGAACGGTGAGATTCGGTTTCTGCGCATTCTTTTCATTTTCAAGTACGCGGTTTAATCTGTTAATTTATTAGACTGACACTAAATTTTTCGCCCGGGATATATTTCTAAGGCATTTTTTAAGATTACAAGTGCTTTTTTAAGTTCTTCTTTATCAAGCACGTATGCGATGCGAACTTCGTCTTTTCCCGCTCCTTGTGCGGTATAAAAACCTGATGCGGGTGCCATCATTACAGTTTGTCCTTCGTATTCAAAATCGCTGAGCAGCCAAGCGCAAAACTTGTCGGCATCGTCAATTGGCAGGCGCGCTACAGTATAAAATGCCCCCATCGGAATTGGTGAATAAACGCCTTGTATGCGGTTTAGTCCGTCAATTAAAAAGTTACGCCGTTCCACATATTCATTATAAATTTCGAGCATATATTTTTGCGGAGTATCCACAGC
>JAITXR010000305.1 GCA_031284665.1 Paludibacter sp. | reverse complement strand
TTTGAATATTTTGAAAGTTTAGAAAATCATCCCATAAATATTTTTTTTGTCAAAGATAAATACTTTTTATTTAAAAACATACTATTTTTACACAAAAAGTATAAAATTGAAAGTATGGAAACGATACACAGTACACGGTGCACGGTGCGGGATACACAACTGCAGCCCGTCATTGCGCTTTTTGTCTGAACTGTGATTTTAATAAGATTAAATGATTACTATGATTAAGAAACGGGTTGAATTTGTGCAGCCCGTTTCTTATCCTGAAAATCTTTTAATCTTGTAAATACTGATTCAGACAAAAGAAAAAAGAGAAAGAAAGAAATTTTTTGAACACAACGGCAGAAAGGCAAGAAGACACAAAGAATAGTGATTAACGATTAGTGATAAATGGTTAATGAAAAGAAAATCTGCGAAAATCTATCTAATCTGCGTCATCTGCGTGCCTTTCTTTCTGGATTGCTTCGTGCCTCGCAATGACGGGCTGCACAAGTTTAATCCGTTTCTTAATCATAGTAATCTTAAAAATCATATTAAAATCAAAGCTCAGACAAAGAAAATAACGTGACGCAATAAATTAACAATAAATAACACATCTATTAGTAATTTTATCACGCAAAACAAGTTAATTTGAAAGAAGTTAAAAGTGAAGAGTGGGTGAGAAAATGTAAAATGTAAAATGTAAAATGCGCGAAAGGACAAAGGCGTGAAAGCGCGAAAAAAACTACTAATTAGGTAACTTCTCTAATTTCTATTTTTCTAACTTTATGAACTTTCTAACTTTTGTAACTTCTATCTTTATAACTTCTTTAACTTCCAACTTGATAATTTTATAAACTTTCCAACTTCTATAACTTCTATCTTCTATCTTCCATCTTCCATAAACTTCTAACCTCCAATTATTCTTATGAAAAAATCCATTCTTTACTTTGTCCTTGCTGCGTTATTTGTGGCTTGCGCTACCGAAAAAATTGCTGTCGAAGAATTTGCTCCTTACATTGCAGCATATTCGGGCGGCATTCAAAAGGCTGATGCCTCAATCACTGTGGAACTTACCGAGCCATCGGCTGCTTTCAGTAACGAGGAGGTTAAAGGGCTTTTTCGCTTTTCGCCATCCATAAAAGGAAAAACTTTTTGGAAAAACGACCGCACAGTTGAGTTTGTGCCCGACGCAGGAGCGTTAAAAAAAGGTACAACTTACGAGGTTAAATTTCGGCTCGACAAAGTCAATCCCAAAGTAGAGAAACGCCTTAAAACTTTCACTTTTAATTTTATGGTCGAAGAACAGGATTATAATATTTTGCTACTCCCACTAAAAATTACCAATTCAAAAAATGTAACCCTCGAAGGGCAATTATCATTTAATCAGTCTGTTACACTCGAACAAGTAAAGCAGGCAATGGAAATTTCGGGTTATTCAGGGGTTAAATATCAACCCACAGTGGAAATGCTCGACGAACGCAATTTCCGTTTCGAAATTGACAGCATTGAGCGGCAAGAAAGCGATTTCCAACTTACAATCACTGTGAAATCGGCAGTTTTTGGCATCAAAGGCGATAAAAGTCAATATACAATTATTCCGTCGGTGTTGCTGTTTAAGGTAATGTCGGTAACTGCCAATCGCGAGCCTGAAACAAGTATTGATATTGTGTTTTCAGACCCGCTTGCCGAGCAAAATTTGAAAGGATTTATCTCATTTGATAATATCACTAAATTTACAACTCGCATCGAAAACAATAAAATTACCGTCTATTTTGAGCCACTTAATTATCATAATTTTAACTTAACTGTTCACGCGGGAATAAAAAATATTGAAGGAACAATTTTAAATGAAGATTATACTGTCGAAGTAAAACTCGAAAGTTTGAAACCGGCAATTAATCTTATCAATCAAGGAAATATTTTGCCAAATACAACAAATTTGATAGTGCCTTTCAGAGCGGTAAATCTCCGAGCGGTGGATATAAAAGTAATTCAGATTTACAAAAAAAATATTCTGTCCTTCCTGCAAGAAAATGAAATCAACGGCTCAAATAATTTACAGCGATATGGTCGGCTGGTTTATAAACAAACGCTTTTGCTAAATCCACCGAAAAAAAATTATGATAAATGGCATAATTATTCGCTCGATTTATCGAATGTTTTTAACCGTGAAAGTGGCGCAATTTACCGAATTATAATGACTTTTAAAAAGGAGTATTCCACCTATCCCGAATGTGCCGACGACCAAGCCATTGGTGAAACTTCCACATCAAGGTCTGATAAATTGGCGAATAACAACGTGATTAGCGAAAGCGAACAATCGTTTTGGGACAATCCAAATTCCTATTATAGCGATAATCCCGACTTTGATTGGTACGAGTACTCGTGGAGCGAAAGGGATAATCCCTGCCACGAAAGTTATTATATGAATAGTGATAATATACTGTCGTTCAATTTATTATCAACAAATATTGGAGTGATTGCCAAACAAAATTCCGACAATAAAATTTGGGTTTCGCTTTCGGATATTCTCACTACAAAAGCAATTTCGGGCGCCGAAGTTACGATTTATAACTATCAATTGACCGAAATAGGCAAAGCCACGACCGATGGCGACGGTTTCGCGGTAATTCAGGCAAGCGGCAAAGCGTTTGTGTTAGTGGCAAAATCGGGTGCGCAGCAAACTTATCTAAAACTTGTGTCGGAAAACGAAAATTCGTTGAGCAATTTTGATATCGACGGCAAAGTGATAGTCAAAGGACTGAAAGGCTATATCTATGGTGAGCGAGGCGTTTGGCGTCCGGGCGACACGTTGCATTTGTCGTTTATTTTGCTCGATGCAGAGAAAAAAATACCGGCAAATCACCCTGTAAATTTGGAAGTTTATAATGCCGAAGGGCAATTTTACAGCAGTCAAATGTCAACTCACGGCGTGAACGGATTTTATGTTTTCCATCTGCCTACCAATGCTGACGACGGAACAGGAATTTGGAACGCATACATCAAAGTTGGTGGTGCTACTTTTCATAAATCGTTGCGGGTCGAAACTGTCAAACCTAATCGCCTGAAAATCAATCTCGATTTAGGCACAAATAGAATTGACGCCAACGAAAAAATCTTGAATGCAACACTTAATTCGGCGTGGCTTACAGGTGCAAAAGCCCACGATATGAAATTTACAATCGAAATGACATTAAACAAAATTAAAACTCAGTTTAATGGTTACAAAGATTTTATTTTCAATTCGCCCACAAGCAATTTCACAACTGCCACAAGCGAAATTGCCAAAGGACAAACCAAATCCGACGGCACAGCGAATGTTGTGTTTAATATTCCTGCTGCCGACAATGCTCCCGGAATGCTCAATGCCACCATTGTTACACGGGTATTTGAGGATGGCGGAGATGCAAGTATTCTGTCGCAAACCATTCCGTTTTCGCCTTTCGAAAGTTATGTAGGGCTGAAAACCAACATTTCCGACGATGAATATATCAAAACAGGCACAAATCATACATTTAATATTGTAACACTTTCGCCCGACGGCAAGCCGGTAAATCGCAGCAATGTGGAATATAAAATTTACAAAATAGAGTGGAGTTGGTGGTGGAACGGCGATGAAGATGTATCGAGATATATAAATTCGCAATCGTATAAACCTATTGCTCAGGGCTTTGTGAAAACTGTGAACGGCAAAGGAAGTTTCAGTTACAAATTGGCATATCCTGAGTGGGGGCGTTATTTGGTCTATGTGGTTGACCGCGAAAGTGGACACGCAACCGGCTCAATTGTGTGGATTGACTACGATGGAAACGATAGCCACGCCAACAACGACAACCCTGATGATGTCCGTATGTTAAGTTTTTCGCTCGACAAAAGTGAGTATCAAGTGGGCGATTTGGCAGTGGTTACAATTCCTGCATCCGCAGGCGGTAGCGCATTAATTGCTATGGAAAACAGTTCGCAAGTTTTGAGCCGAAAATGGATTTCGATTGAGGCAAAAAAAGAAACAAAATACAGTTTCCCCATTACAAGCGAAATGATGCCGAATTGCTATATTCATATTTCGCTTTTACAGCCTTATAATCAGACAATTAACGAATTGCCAATCCGTATGTACGGCGTTAAACCAATGATGGTAAGCGATAAAAATTCAAAACTTGAGCCGCAAATCGCTGTTCCCGAAGTTGTCCGCCCGCAAACAGAATTTTCGATAAACGTAAGCGAAAAGAACAGGCGTGCAATGACTTACACTTTGGCAATAGTGGACGACGGACTGCTCGACCTCACAAACTTCAAAACGCCAAATGCTGCAAATGAATTTTTTGCCCGCGAATTTTTGGGAATACGCACTTGGGATATTTTCGATAATGTGATAGGCGCATTTGCAGGGCAGTTTGGCTCAATGCTCAAAGTTGGTGGCGACGAAGAACTGAATCAAAATGGAAAAAAAGCAAATCGTTTTAATCCGGTAGTTAAATTTTTAGGACCATTTACATTGAGCAGCGGAAAAAGCAATATACACAAAATTCGACTTCCGCAATATATTGGCTCTGTGCGTGTTATGGTAGTTGCAGGGCAGGACAACGCTTTTGGTAATGCCGAAAAAACCGTTATTGTCCGTTCGCCGCTTATGATTTTATCGTCGTTGCCGCGCGTGTTGAGTGTGAACGAAGAAATACTGTTGCCGGTCAATATTTTTGCTATGGAAAATGACGTAAAAAATGTAACTGTAAGCGTGAAAGCCGAAAATGGTTTGACACAAGTGATTGATAAAAGTAAATCGATAACTTTCAGCACTCCGGGCGACAAAATTGTTTATTTCAAAATAAAAACAAGCGCAAAAACGGGAATTGAAAAATTATCGATTACCGCACAAGGCAACGGAAAAACTGCTACCGAAAATCTTGAAATTGATGTGCGAAATCCTAATCCCGCTGTTGTAATTAGCGAAAATAAAATTTTACAATCCGGCGAAACTGCCGAATTTGCATATCAATTATACGAAAAGCAACCCGAAAATTGGCTTATGCTCGAAACGGCGCGCATCCCGAATGTGGACATTAGTCGCCGTATGGATTTCCTCTACAACTACGAACATTACTGCTCCGAGCAAGTAACTTCGCGCGCTTTGCCAATGTTGTATTTTGCAAAATTCAAAACTTTAACTTCGCAGGAGAATGTTAATGTCAAAACCAATGTTTTACAGGCAATTAACAAACTTTATTCAAGGCAGGCAGCCAATGGTGGATTTTTGTATTGGGATAATTCGAGCGAGCCTTCGGAGTGGATTACAAATTATGTAGGGCATTTCCTGATTGAGGCAAAAGCCAAATCTTACACTATTAACGAGGCTGTGATAAATCGCTGGAAAACATACCAGCAACGCGAGGCGCGAAATTGGAAGGCAAATACCGCAAACAATTATTACACTGAGAGTTCCGAATACACACAAGCATATCGACTTTACACTTTGGCATTAGCCGGAGCAAGCGAACTTGGGGCTATGAATCGCCTCAAAGAACGAAAAACGCTCACATTGCAAACTCGTTGGATGTTGGCGGCGGCTTACGCTATCGACGGAAAAACAAAAGTAGCCGAAGAGTTGATTTTTAATCAAGCGACTACTGTTGCCAAGTATTCAAATTCAATTACTTACGGCGATAATTTGCGCGACGAATCGATGATTTTGCAAACTTTGATTTTGCTCAATCGTATTGACGCAGCATTTAAGCAGGCGCAGCATATTTCGCAGCAACTGACAGCCGAGAAATATTTTTGCACGCAATCCACCGCTTATTCGCTAATGGCAATGTCGGCTTTGGCTGAAAAATCGGCAGGGGAAATTGTGTATGATTGGTCAATAAATGAGAAATC
The DNA here is from genome assembly GCA_031284665.1 of Paludibacter sp. Lineage (GTDB taxonomy): Bacteria > Bacteroidota > Bacteroidia > Bacteroidales > Paludibacteraceae > JAITXR01. Next base: position 6,509 of record JAITXR010000305.1, on the reverse strand, counting down.
TCAAAAAGCCGTTACTTCGCCTAAAACTGTGGTACAGACCGAATTACCCAAAACACCAACAAGCGGAAAAATATCACTGACAAATAAAAGCAAAGGGATTTTGTATGTATCGCTCGTTAGCAAAAGCGTTCCGATTATCGACACTTTGCCAGCAATCGCCAATAATCTACAATTGGAAATCTCGTATCGTGATTTGAACGGCAATGCTCTGAAAATCGACAAACTCACGCAAGGCACTGATTTTGTGTCTGTTATACAAATTACTAATACAAGTACGGTGAATAATTATGCCAATCTTGCATTGACGCAAATTATTCCGGCAGGTTGGGAAATTGCACCGGCGGAGTTACAAGGCTCTATTGGCAGCACATATTGCGATATTCGCGACGATAGAGTTTTGACCTATTTTGATTTGAATCGCGGCTCAAAAATTGTATTTAGCGTTCGCCTGCAAGCAACATACATCGGCAACTATACATTGCCCGCCATCCGCTGCCAAGCAATGTACGACCCCGAAGCGCAAGCACGCAGCAAAGCCGCAACAATTGAAGTAACGCAAGACTAAAAATTAAAACTTAATGGTTGATGATAAATGATTAATCGTTATCTTCATCCTGTTAGAGCCTGTCCCGAGGTCTCCCGACGTGCCCCGACGTGTCCCGACGTGTCCCGATTTATCGTGGATTTATCGTGGACGTGTCGGTATTCGCGCCAGCGGGGACTGTTTGGTAATTAACTATTTAGCATTAATCACTAACCATTATTTTCCGTTTCTTAGTTCAGACAAATGAACAATGACGGCGAAGGCTACTGCTGCCCTATCTTCAACTTTCAATTCTCAATTAATAAAATTATGTTATAGAACATAATCAATAAACCAACACTATTAATTTTATTCTATAATTTTGTATATTTCAGCACAGTTCAGCACATAAAAATATAAAAACACACAGTAATGAAAAAAACAATTTTACTTCTTTTGTTATCAATTTTCGGATTAGCATCTTTTGCTGCCGAAAATCCTTTTACACAAGCCAAATGGATTGGTTACGACCACGCGTCTGCTTGGGATGTTGAGGATTCACATTCGCGTTTGTCGGCTCGCTATTTACGCAAAGATTTTGACATTAAAAAGGAAATCAGCCAAGCGCAAGTGAATATAATCGGATTGGGATTGTACGAACTTTATTTTAATGGCGAAAAAATCGACGACCACGTACTCGCTCCAACTCCTACCGACTACAATAAATCGGTGAAATACAACACTTTTGATGTTACAAGCGCAATTGTAAAAGGTAAAAATGCTGTCGGAGTTACGCTTGGCACAGGGCATTATTACAACAATCGCCAGAACACAAAACCGGAAAAACACAAAATTTTCGGTTATCCAAAATTGCTTTTTCAATTGGAAATTACTTTTGCGGATGGCACACGGCAAACTATCGCAAGCGACGAGTCGTGGAAACTTACAGTTGATGGACCAATCCGCTCAACAAACGATTACGATGGCGAAATTTATGATGCCACAAAAGAACTAAATAATTGGAATAAAGCAGGTTATAACGACAAAAAATGGTTAAAACCCGAAATCGTAAATGCCCCTGCGGGAAAACTTGCGTTGCAGGAAAATCCAAATATGAAAATAATGCAGGTGCTTGACCCTAAGTCTGTTACAAAATTATCGCCCGATACTTTTATTCTTGATATGGGGCAAAATATGGTCGGCTGGTTGCAAATAACGGCACAAGGTAAACGAGGGCAAAAAATTTCACTTCGCTTTGCCGAAATACTTGATAATAACGGGCGGCTGAAAACAGTAAACCTGCGCAGTGCCGAACAAGCCGATACTTATGTGATGCGTGGCGGCGAGCGCGAAACTTGGGAGCCGCGCTTTGTAACTCACGGTTTCAGGTATGTGGAAGTGGTTGGTTTTCCGTCAGTTCCAAAAATTACGGATTTTAAGGGAAAAGTTGTTTTCGACGAAATGGAAACTACCGGAACTTTCGAAAGTTCAAATCCACTGCTCGACCAAATAGTGAAAAACGCTTGGTGGGGAATTTCGGGAAATTACAAAGGTATGCCACTCGACTGCCCGCAACGCGACGAGCGTCAACCTTGGCTCGGCGACCACGCCGTTGGCTCGTTTGGCGAAAGTTTTCTGCTCGATAATCAGAAATTTTACACAAAATGGCTCGACGATATTCGCGATTCGCAAACTCCCGAAGGGCAACTTTCCGACATTGCACCACCTTATTATATGTCGTATTACAGCGATAATATGACCTGGCCATCGACTTATTTTATGGTTGCCGATATGCTTTGGAAACAATATGGCGACCCTACTCCGATTGTGCGCCATTATCCTTATATGAAAAAATGGCTCAACTATATGAAACGCTATATGACTGATGATTACATTGTTACAAAAGATAAATATGGCGATTGGTGCGTTCCTCCCGAATCGGAAGAGTTAATTCACTCTGCCGACCCGCTGCGCAAAACCGACGGACAACTGATTGCTACGGCTTATTATTATAAATTGCTGAAAATGCTTATTGAGTTTGCTCCGATAGCCTCGCAACGTCAAGATATTCAAGAGTTTACTGCGCTTGCTGAAAATATTAAAACTAATTTTAATAAAAAATTCTACAACTCCGAAAAACAATTTTACGGCAATAATACAATCACTGCCAACCTTTTACCCCTCGCTTTTGATATGGCAGAAAATGAAAAGGAAGAGCAAATTTTTCAAAATATTATTGATAGAATTGGTCAGGACAAATTGCATATTTCTACCGGAGTAATTGGTACTCAGTGGCTTATGCGCGAACTCACAAAACGCGGCAGAGTAGATTTGGCATATACCATTGCCTCGCAACGCACTTATCCGAGTTGGGGATATATGGTCGAAAAAGGCGCAACCACAATTTGGGAACTTTGGAATGGCGATACTGCAAGCCCGAAAATGAACTCGCACAACCACGTAATGCTGCTTGGCGATTTACTCCCTTGGATTTTTGAAGATTTGGCGGGAATAAAAACACACCCAAACCAAAAAGGTTTCCGCTGGCTGTGGATGAAACCCAATCCAACTGAAAATCTGACGTTTGTAAAGGCAAGTCATAAAACAGCGTTCGGAGTGGCAAAAAGCGAATGGAAACTCGAAAATGGTATATTTGATTGGAAAATATCTATCCCCGCAGGTAGCCGAGCAAATATTTTACTGCCTGCAAAAAACTTTGAAAGCATTAGCGTAAACGGAGTTAAACCATTAGAAATAAAAGGATTAAAATATGTCCGTATTCAGGAATGTCGCATAAATATCGAAATTGGCGAAGGCGATTATCATTTCCGCTGTCCGTATGGCGAGGCGCAAAATCGTTGGAAAGCAGGCGTTGAAACTGACGAATTTATCAACCAAAATGCATCTTATCCCGAAAGCCACGCCGCCACTGTTGCCGAAAACTCGAATGGTGAAATTGTAGCCGCTTGGTTTGGCGGTACAAAAGAGCGTAATCCCGATGTTTGTATTTGGGTTAGCATTCTCAAAAATGGCAAATGGACTGAGTCTGTGAACGTTGCGAATGGAATTGCAGACGAAAAAACACGTTATGCCTGTTGGAATCCGGTGCTTTATCAAGTTCCGGGTGGCGATTTGCAACTTTATTATAAAGTAGGCGCAAGTGTTGCCGCTTGGGTTGGCAAAATGCTCACTTCCAAAGATGGGGGCTATACTTGGAGTAAGCCAATAGACCTGCCCGCAGACTTTTTGGGTCCCATTAAAAACAAACCGGTAATGTTAAAAAACGGGACTTTACTTGCGCCGTCGAGCACCGAAAGTAATGGATGGAAAGTGCATTTTGAAATGAGTAACGACAAAGGAAAAACGTGGACAAAAACAGCAGCGATAAACGACGGCACAACTATTCACGCCATTCAACCAACTATTTTGACTTATAAAAACGGTAATATTCAGATACTTACACGTACACAGGAACGGTCGATGGGCGAATCGTGGTCAACTGACGGCGGCAAAACTTGGTCGGCAATGACATTGGGAACTTTACCCAACAATAATTCAGGACTTGATGCCGTAACTCTACGCGACGGGCGGCAACTGATTGTATATAATCACCTCCTCCCTGCCGATTCGCTTGCTCGCGGCAAAGGAGCGCGGACACCCCTAAATGTTGCTGTTTCCGAAGATGGTAAAACTTGGTACGCGGCTTGCATTTTGGAAGATTCGCCAATCGGGCAATACTCATATCCATCGGTAATTCAAAGCAGCGACGGGCTTGTTCACATAGTTTACACTTGGCGACGAAAGGCAATAAAACATATTGCAATCGACATCGATAAAATTATTCTTTCAAAAATTGAAGAGAAAAAATATTTTTCGAATTTGGTAAATTCAGAAGTCAAAATAGTAAATAACGAACAATATAAAATTTCGGTTTGCGACTGGATGATGCTTAAACGTCAAAAAATAGGAGCAATAGACCTTGCAAGCGAACTTGGTTACGACGGTTTGGAAGTTGACCTTGGCTCGCTTGGGCAGCGCGAACATTTTGAAAATCAACTACTTGACAAACGCACACGTCAACTATTTATTGACGAATGTAACCGGCTTGGCATTCAATTCAGTTCGCTGGCATTATCTGCATTCTACGGACAATCGTTTGCCAAACGCGAAAATTACGAAACACTTATCGACGAGGCAATCGAAACAATGAAAGCCCTGAAAATCACAGTCGCATTTTTGCCGATGGGAAATTCAAGCGACGTGGTCAAAGAGCCTGAACTTTATCCCATACTTGTTGAACGCCTGAAAGTTGTAGCCAAAAAAGCCGAAGCAGCAGGCGTAATTATTGGTATCGAAACAACTTTATCGGCAAAAGAAGAGGCACGCTTATTGGATAAAATCGCCTCGCCTGCCATAAAAAGTTATGTGAATTTTTCAGCAATTATTAAACGTAAAGGAAACATAATCAACGAATTAAAAACACTTGGTAAAAAACGCATAATTCAAATTCACGTTTCGAATACCGATGGACATTGGATTGAAAACGACCCTGCACTCGATATGCCGCAAATCAAAGCCACACTCGACTCGATGGGCTGGACAGGCTGGCTCGTAGTAGAACGCAGTCGCGACACAAGCGATGTACAAAACGTAAAACGCAATTATGGTGCAAATGCAAAGTTTTTGAAGAATTTCTTTCAGAAATAATTTGAAAATAGAGGATATAGTATTAAGTATCAAGAATCAAGTATTGAGTATTAACTCTAACAGGGTTTGAAACCCTGTTAGAGTTGAACTATTAATGTGCGTAATTCGTAATTTTGAATTGTATAAAACCCTGTTAGAGTTTCGTCGTTTTTTTTATTAATCATTAATCACTTCGTCGTGTCTTCTTGTCTTCTTGCCTTTCTGTTCATATAAAAGAGCGCTTGCGCTTAATAAATAAACAAGAAGACAGAAAGACAGAAAGGCATTTTTTTTTATTTACGTCATTTCTTTTTATTTAAAAAATTTTTATCCCCTACTCGCAATGACACGCTAAAAAAATGGTACACGATACACGGTAAACGGTGCACGAAAAAACTACTAATTTGGATGTTAATCACTAATCACTAATCGTTAATCACTGTTCTTTGTTTCTTAATTTCTTAATTGTCAAATTAGCATTACTTGTCCCGATTTATCGGGATTGTTAATTGGCACATTAACCATTAACCATTTATCATTAATCATTAATCACTATCCTCGCAGTTTTCAAATCTTTACTTTCCGAAGTATTGCCATAAAGAATTTCGTATTCGCCGGCTGCTATTGCCATTGTGAGTTTAGAATTATCGAAAAATTCAAAAGCATCGGGAGCAAGAACAAGCGATACATTTGCGGTTTTGCCTGCTGCAATTTCCACACGTTTATAAGCGCGAAGAGTTTTGAGCGGTGCATCGTCGCTATCGTTAATTTTGCGAACATAAACCTGCACAACCTCTGCTCCACTGCGTTTTCCGGCATTTGTTACAGGAATTGTCAGCGTAATATTTTCGTTTGCTTTAATGTTGGTTTTGCTTAATGTGGCATTTCCCAAGTTAAATTTTGTGTAACTCAAACCGTAGCCAAACGGAAAAAGTGCATCGTCCATATAGCGATATGTTTTTCCTTTCATCGAATAATCTTCAAAATCTTCAGGGATTTGTGCGGAATTTTTATAGAAAGTAATCGGCAATTTCCCTGTCGGATTATAATCGCCAAAAATCACGTCGGCAACCGCCTGACCGCCCTGTTCGCCGCCATACCACGCTTGAATAATGGCATCGCAACTTTCGGTTTCGGGCGTAAGCGCAATTGCCGAGCCACTGCAATTTACAAAGATTATTTTTTTACCGGCTGCTTTCAACGCTTTGAGCAAAGTACGCTGAACATCAGGCAATTCGATATTTGTGCGGTCGCCACCTCTGAAACCGGGTAAATCAACCGGCATCTCCTCACCTTCGAG
>JAITXR010000163.1 GCA_031284665.1 Paludibacter sp. | reverse complement strand
TCATCAAGCAGCATCGCAATCCGTTCCCGAGCGGTATATTTACCCTGGGCATGTTGTTTTTCAATGGCTTTTTCTCCGCCACCCGAACGGGCTTGTACCCGTAAATCGATAAGTTCTCTTACCTTATCTAATTGATTACTCATAATAAATTATTTTTTATTGACATAATTCTGTTAATACACTACAAGTTGATTTCGGATGCAGGAAAGCGATTTGCAATCCTTCGGCGCCTCCGCGCGGAGCTTTATCTATCAGTCGGACTCCTTTTTCTTCCACTTCCGCTAAGGCATTAGCTACATCAGGAACGGCAAAAGCGATATGATGCACACCTTCGCCACGGTTTTCAATAAACTTGGCAATCGTTGACTCTTCCGAAGTGGGTTCGAGCAACTCTATTTTTGTTTGTCCAACTTTGAAGAATGCGGTTTTTACTTTTTGGTCGGCTACTTCTTCGATGTTGTAGCATTTCAGACCTAACACGTTTTCGTAGTAGGGAAGGCTGTTTTCGATACTTTTTACAGCAATCCCGATGTGCTCAATATGGGAAATATCCATGCTTTTATAATATTAGTTTTTTAATTAAAATCAAACGAAGCACAAAGGTACTATCTTATCTTTAATTAAGAAACTTTTAGCTCGATTATTTTTCATCAAATATTGCCTTGGAAGGAATATTTTTTCTTATAATTGAACAAAGGAAAGGTAAAGTAAAAATTTAATGATTATATATATGCAAATGACTGTGGTGCATAATCCAAATTATAATCTGAAAGGCGTTTGGGATTTGGATATTTATGAATTTTGCCAACCTGAATGGCACAGGCTATTTCCTTTCAAAAGTGCGAAAATAATCATTTTTTTTTGCACTATTTGTTGAAAAAATATCAACTATCTACGAAATTTTTACTATCTTTGCGGCGTGAATTTTTTATTTTTGGAACATGAACGAATTAGAAAAGTTTGGAAATATACCGATTGACAACGCTGTTTTGTCCGACATAACAGGCGATTACAATTTTCCTCGAAACAAGGTTGCCTCAATGGAAAAACGAGGCGACATTATCCGATTGAAAAAGGGTTTGTATGTGGTTTCGGACAAAATCAGCCGTAAAAAGATTTCGCGTGAATTGATTGCCAATCACTTGTATGGCGTGTCATATATTTCGCTCGAAACGGCATTGTCGCATTACGGACTGATACCCGAAAAGGTTTTTGCCATTCGTTCCATGACGACCAAACGGGCAAAGCTGTTTGAAAACGCTTTCGGACGTTTTGAATATATTGCCGCGCCAACAGATTATTTTTCAATTGGCATTCGCCAGCAAATAGTTGAAAATGAATATGCTTACCTCATTGCTACGCCCGAAAAGGCACTTTGCGACTTGATTCTCGCCACACCCAATTTGCGGATTCAATCCGTTAAGGCAATGCAAGCGTATTTGGAAGACGATTTGCGAATTGATTTTTCGGCTGTTGAAAAGTTTAATTTAGATATAATTCGGCAATGTATTGAGGTGGGAAAGAAGAAGGGAGAATTATCTAATTTATTAAAGATATTCGATAGTTTCGATTTCGGTTGAACTAAATCGAAAGTTGCGACAACAATAACAACAAAAAAATAAAAACTAATGCTCTTATTTGCCCAAATTGAGGAAAGTCGATGATGCTTCACAAAGCCGGTGCCAGTAAAAATGCAAGTAAAGAATTTTGGAGGTTGCACAAGGTATCTGGAATGTATAAGGTGTAGTGAATGTGGATAAATACAATAGTAAAAACGATTATAATATGAATGGAATTGATGTAGATTTTGATTTTCGGAAAGACAGCAAATGTGGCGACCCCGATACAGACAGTCAAAAATTGTATGATACACATAAATTTTTATGGAATAAAATGTTACCGTGCGGAAAATTTTTTGATTTGAAAATTATAAGAGATAATTATGGTAGATTACTTATAAAAAATAATCTATGTGACAATTTGTCGAGTGATAGAATGTGTCCGCATTTTGACGGAAAATATAATGGCAAATTTGATGGGTGGTTGTCTGATTTTGAGAGAGAAGAATTAAAACATAAAGTCCGTACCATTGGAGGACATATAATTTTTCCTGCACAAAAAATAAATGGTTTTACAATAAATCAAGCCAGAGGTGTAAGCAGAAAAATTTGCGACAGGTTTGATTTAACTCTGGAGTGTATTCGGCGTTTTTATCAAAGCGAACAAAGCCCTCTTTATGACACACTTATGAGATACAAAGATTTTTTTGATTTGTTTATTAACTTCAGTGGCTATGTTGATTTCTTTCTGTTTCAATATTTTATAGATGAAAAAGAGCAAATAAAATTTTCTTTACCCTTTGATAATTTTAATCGAACGCCATTACCTCTAACTGTTGATGAATATAAACAATACAAAACTCACACAATAGATTTGATGAATAGTAGAAACAAGAGAATTTTAGAAAGTTTATAAATAAAATCTGCGTAAATCCATTTAATCTGCATGCTAAAAAAACAATAAATATGAATCCAATTTTCCAAAATATGCTCTCGCATTACGAAATACGCACAAAGGACGACTACACCAACGCTCTGCACGAAGTGATGCAACAAACGGCGTTGGCAGGTCTGTATCGCGGCGGTTTTTTCAATCGTGCTGCCTTCTACGGTGGCACTTGCTTACGGATTTTCTACGGCTTGGAAAGGTTTTCCGAAGACATGGATTTTTCACTTTTGCAGCCCGATGAAAATTTTCAATTGGAAAACTATTTCGATGCTATAATTACTGAATTTCAATCGCTTGGTCGGGAAATCACTATCACACGAAAAGAGAAAAAAACACAAACTCATGTTGAATCGGCGTTTTTGAAGGACAACACCGAAATTTACAATTTGGCTTTTACAACCGAAAAGAACGTAAAAATCAAAATTGAAGTTGACACACAGCCGCCTGCGGGCTTTTCGACGGAACACAAACTTTTGATGTTACCTTTTTCCTTTATGGTGCGCTGTTATACGTTGCCCGATTTATATGCAGGCAAAATGCACGCGCTGTTGTTCCGTGCGTGGAAAAGCCGTGTTAAAGGGCGCGATTGGTACGATTTTGAATGGTACGTCCGCAACAATACGGCATTGAAT
>JAITXR010000361.1 GCA_031284665.1 Paludibacter sp. | reverse complement strand
GTATTACGGTATTTTTCGTAAACTTTTGCGGCGCGAGCAATGCCTTTTGTCGAAGTTTTATTAAGGTCGTACATTATAAGGAAATAAGTATATCCCTCATATTCAAGCACATCGGAGGTAATATCATCGCCATCTTCGTTAATTACCGAGAAATCGTGAATTTTTGGCACATCGCCTTTTTGGATAAGTTTTGTTTTTTGGTCAACAAAAGCCCAAGTAGAGTCGCCGGCAGGATAATTTTCGAGTGTAAATTCCTGTTGAACGCCGTCTTTTTCGTAAATAAACGAAGTTTCGTAAATATCCATTACTGCATCTTCGGGCAATTCCATTGCTTGCGCTATGTTTACTCCAACTTTGTAAGGTCTAAAATCAATGAATGGCAAATGGTTGTAAGTATAAAGCGAAAGTCCGACGCCGATGCACACAAATAATGTTACCGCCACCCATTCGATACGAGGCAAAAAGAGTGATTTCCGCCCTTTTAGCGTAATCAAAATAATGATAACTAACGCCAACAGGACTACGTTTTTGAGGAAAGTTGCCAAATTTGAAATTACCAAAGCGTCGCCAAAACATCCACAGTCGGTTACCGGATTTGTTTGCCAAATATAGAAGGTAAGCGGTGTGTAAAACAGCATAAAAAGCAATGTAATCCAAGCCGAAAATTTCAATTTGAACGAAAATAATAAATTTAATCCCATCACTAATTCGATGGTCGAAAGAGCAATGCCTGCCAGAAATGCCAGCGGAATAAAATTAGCAAAAAATCCGCCAAAAGAAGTGAGATATTCTTCGATTTTGTAGGTAGAGCCAAGCGGGTCGATTGCCTTTACAAAGCCCGAAAAAATAAAAACTGCGCCTACAATTATTCTGCTAAAATGCAGCAAAATCGACGAAAATAAATTTTTCGGTTTATTCTGAATAAATGAACGATTAAGAGTTGCCATAATATGTGTTTAATTATTGTTTAATTATTTTGTTCGTAAATTTTGATAAGTCCAAAAACTGCGTAATTAATTATATCATAATAATTTGCGTCAATTCCTTCGGACACATTTGTTTGTCCGTTATTGCTTTCTATAGATTTTACGCGATAAATTTTGGTAAGAATCATATCCGTAAACGACTCCATTCTCATTCCGCGCCACGCCTCGCCGTAATCGTGGTTTTTGGCGTGCAGCAGATTTTTGGTTTCGCGGACGTATTTATCGTATAATTCAAGCGATTTGCTGCGATCGATGTCCACAGTATCGGCATAGCCCAATTCCAATTGAATAAGCGCGATAATGCCGTAATTTACAATAGCCTTAAATTCACCCTCAACCCCGTCGCCAACCAGAGTAGTACCGGTAGTTTCGATACTGCGGATACGTTTTGCTTTGATAAAAAGTTGGTCGGTAACACTGCGCGGGCGGAACATACGCCACGAAGGTCCGTAATCTTTCATTTTGTCGATAAAAATATTTCGGCAAAGCGAAATTATTTGGTCAAACTGTTGTGAAGTATCAGGCATTTTATGTTTTTTTGTGATTTGAATTTGTGTTGCAAAGTTATAAAAAATTCGATGAATAAAAATGTATTTGCAAAAAACTAAAAAAAATATTATCGCTGTGGTATTATTCTAATGTATCCCATAATTATTTGTTTTTAAAATATTTATCTACTAAAATTTGTGCTTGTGACGGGTTAAAAATAGTTTCCAATAATATACAGCGGCACATTCGTCATCCAATTTTCTTGTCGATAATCGGAAAGCGAAGTGCGAATGGCAGTTTGCGGTTTGAATTTTTCGCAAAAAAGTTTGAAACTTTTGGCTCTCAGACTTTCGCCCGCCTTCACTTCAATAGGAATAATGTCGTCATTCTCATTTTGAACAATAAAGTCAATTTCATATTTGCTGTTGTCAAATGTGAAGTAATTAAAGGATAATTCATCATCGAGATGGAGTTCTTGGAATACAAACTGTTCGGATAAAGCACCCTTAAACTCTGTAAAAACAGCATTGCCTTCAACTAATGTCTTTGTTGTTAATTGCGCCATTGCTCCAAGCAAGCCGATATCGTTATGATATAGTTTAAATGCAGATAATTCTTTGTAAGCAGCCAATGGCAAAGCAGGTTTTGACACGCTATTGATCTTATGCAATAATCCTGAATCGACAAGCCATTGAATAGCTATTTCAAACTCTTTCGCCCTTGCTCCTTCTTTTATTACTCCGTAGATAAATTTTTTATTCTCTTTTGCCAACTGAACGGGTATGCTGTCCCATACCATATTGATTCGCGGCAAAACATCTTCCGGTGCGTGTTTTGAAAAATCGTTTTTATAATTACTCAAAATTTTATTTTGAATGTTTCTCACTTTTTTGCTATCTTTGTCGGCAGCAAAAGCAGCAACGGCTTCGGGCATTCCGCCAACAAAAAAGTAATATTTTAGAAATTCTGTGAATTTAGAATTAAAAAATGGTAGAGAATCCCAATGTTTTTCTTCGATGATTCGAGCAAGCCCTGTTTCCCCCATTGCGAGCAAAAATTCATAAAACGACATCGGATGGAGTTGCAAATAATCAATCTTACCCACCGGAAACGATTCGTTTGGATGGATATTAACACCCAGCAACGACCCTGCTGCAATGATATGATATTGTGGTGCTTCTTCGCAAAAATATTTTAGAGAAGTGATGCCTCGTGGTGCTGCCTGAATTTCATCAAGCACTATCAGCGTGTCTTCGGGCGTGATTTTGAAGCCTGCATAAAACTCAAAGTTGGTAATAAGGCGTTTAGGGTCAAGATCGTGTAAAAAAGTACCTCTTAACTCTTCCGATTTTTCAAAATTGATATACACCATTTGCTTGTATTCGCTTCTGCCAAACTCTTGAATAAGCCAAGTTTTTCCTACCTGTCGTGCACCTAAAAATACGAGTGGTTTTTTATTTGCGTCTAATTTCCACTGTATCAATTTATTAATGTTTGTTCTATACATTTTTCTCTCTGTTTTTAATGCTAATTTTACACTTTTCTCCCAAAATTTCACTGCAAAGTTACACTTTTCTCCAAGAAAAAACAAATTATTTTACACTTTTTAGACAGCCCCATTTTTTTTAGTGTCAAAAAAAGTATTTCCACACAGGTACCACTTCAATATCGCCTGCCTGCTGTTCCTGATTGTAGGTAATAATTGTTTTTCGGCTTAGTTTTACATCTTTTTCAATGTTGCTAAAACCTGCAAATTCGCGTTTGCTGTTTTCCGGTGTAAGTTCGTAGCAAACTTGAACTGCCTGATAATCAAAGCCGTTTTTAATCACAAAATCACATTCGCCGCTATTATTGGCAAAAGTTATTTCTTCGTGATTTTGCTTTTGCAGTTCGGTAAA
>JAITXR010000334.1 GCA_031284665.1 Paludibacter sp. | reverse complement strand
ATCCTGCTATTTATTAATCTCGTATTTTTCTTCTTTAACCCAATTGGTAACATTTTCATCGTTACTGCTTTTCACCAAGCCATAAGAGAACGAGATATTGCCCTCTGTTATTCTTGAGGCTAATTCATCTATATTAATTTTTGCCTTATTTGCATCAAATAAAGCAATGGCTTGTTTGTCTAAATCCGCTTCGTTGTCGGCTGTAAAAATTTTGCCTGTAACAATACAGCCTTTTTCGGTAAAATAATTTCGAACAATAGTAAGATTAGCAATGCCGTTGATACCGCTACTGTGAAAACTGAAAACGTCATAAGAATACACTTCTTGAAAAGTCTTTTCTTCGCAACTTGCACCTAAAAACAGGATTAAAGACAATAAAACTAAGGATTTAATTTTTTTCATAATTCTTTTATATTAAAATTTTGTGCGAAAGTACAATTTATTTTTCAAAAAAACAGAGTTTTCGCCAAAAATATTTTTGCTTTTGTAGCAAGTGTAAAACAAGTAGTTAACTCAAGTTTCACCTAAATTAATAAATTTTCTCTGGATTGCCTCCCCGACACGTCTGGGTGAACTTTCCCTCGCTAATTATCAATATTAGCACAACTTGTCCCTATTTATCGTGATTGCTAATTAGCATATTGGCACATTATTGTTTTCAACTGCTTGTTAAAATATTTTATTTTCGTTATTTATAAATAATTTGGAACAATTTTTGCCGTTATGTATTCATAATTATTTTTTATTAATCAATTAACTTAACAAAAACTTATGAAAAAGATTATTTTAATCGCTGCTATGGCAGCATTCGCAGTAAGCACTTATGCTCAACTCGGCGTTCAAGTCGGTTATGTTTTACCTACCACAACATCAAAAACAGACAGCCACAAAACTTCTGTATCTATCAACGGCATTCAAGCCGGAGTAAATTACACTTATTATTACAACGACAATTTCTTTGTTCAACCCGCATTACTTTATACTTACGGGTTCAAAAATGAGAATACAGAGGCTATGGGCGTAAATATTGGCAAATCGGCTTTGACATCGCATACTATTGACTTGCCAATTCGCTTAGGTTATTCTCTTCCCATTGCTGACGATTTTAAGGTATTTGCCTTTGCAGGTCCTGATTTTCAGTATAACATCGACCAAATAAATAAATTTAAAATAGGAGATGGCGATTGGTCAAAAGGTGCAAGCATCTATGGCACAAAAGACATTCCTAACAAAGATTTTAGCCATTTGGATATTTTGCTTGGCGCAGGTATCGGTGCAACATACAAAAGCATCACGCTCAAAGCAGGTTACGATTTCGGTTTGCTGAATAAATATGTAGGCGATTTGGACAAATCCAGCATTCACACTAATGCGTTTTCTGTTGCTTTGGGTTTTGCATTCTAACAAACTATTGAATTTTCAAATAAAAAAAGAGGTGTAAGCAACCTCTTTTTTTGTTTGGATGCGTAGAAATGCGATATTTTGTTAGATAAAATACTTTGGAACAATTTTTGACGTTAATTATTTCATAATTATTTTTTTTGCATTAATTAATTTAACGAAAACTTATGAAAAAGATTATTTTAATCGCTGCTATGGCAGCATTTACATTAAGCATTTATGCTCAACTCGGCGTTCAAGTCGGTTATATTTTACCAACTGACAGAACAAAAATTGAGAAAAATAAAAGTTCTTCATCTATCAACGGCATTCAAGCCGGAGTAAACTATACTTACTTTTACAACGATAATCTTTTTGTTCAACCCGCACTACTTTACTCTTTTGGAGGCAAAAGCGACAGCAAAAGTGGAAAAGCAGGTATGTGGGGAGATTATAAATTTACAAGCGCATTTACCTCGCACTCTATCGATTTGCCAATTCATATCGGCTACGCTTTGCCAATTGGCGATGATTTGAAAGTATTTGCCTTTGCCGGTCCCGATTTTCAGTATAATATTGACCAAAAGACTTCTTTTAAGTCGAACGACCCAAATATTAACAATGTTCTTGCATTTTTAGGTTTATCAGGCGGGAGCGTATATGGCACAAAAGACCACCCTAACAAAGATTTGAGCCATTGGGATATTTTACTTGGCGCAGGCATCGGTGCAACATACAAAAATATGACTTTCAAAGCCGGTTTCGATTTTGGTTTGATGAATAAATATACAGGCGATGTGAAAAATAAGAGCATTCACACTAATGTATTTTCTGTTGCTTTGGGTTATTCGTTCTGAAATTGAGAGAACATTAATTTTTTACAATTATGACTGTAACTTATACCGAATAAGGAGCAAAGACACGACTACTTATTTGGGTACCGGTAGAGGCAAGGCATACCTTGCCTCTACCGGTAATATTCACATATTTTATTTGCCTATCCCCTACGGGGAAAATTATGGGATTTTACGGCTTTTCTATTGATATGAATGTCCTAACGGACAAAAATATGTCGGCAAGTTGTATAGTTCAAGCCCCGAAACGTCGGGATAAATTCTCTAACTTGGACTGAAAATAATAAAAAATTTATAACTTTGTGCAATTAAAAACTACAATTGTTATGGGCACAAGTTGTAAACTTGCGCCAAACAGGGTACCAACACCAGAACCTGAAACAAAATTATAACTATAAAAAAAACTATGATATGAAACAGCGCAGAATATCAATATTATTGATTCTTATGTCATTACAATTTACAAATATGTTATTATATGGGCAAAAGCAAGAGAAAATTTTAATTGAAAGCAAAGAAATGGCTATCAAAATATCTGACATTATTTTGAAATCTGTATATAATGGAAATACACACAATTTAAAACATTTTAATATTGCTTTAGGAGATAGTGTTTGGATTGTTACAAATGAAACAAAACAGAACAATCGTTTGTGTTTACAATTTAGCGCAAAGGATTGTCAAATATTATCAGATATTCCCGATAATTGGAGTATTGATGAAACAAGTGCTTTAAAAATTGCTGAAATAATATGGAAATCTATTTACGGGAAAAGTATATTACGAAAAAAACCATT
>JAITXR010000227.1 GCA_031284665.1 Paludibacter sp. | reverse complement strand
TTTTAACCCACGGAACAGGCATGCGCCTACACACAATGGCGCCGCGTAGCGGCGCTATATTGAATTTTTAATTAGGGACATTGTGGGCAGCTGTTGAACGACAACCCTATTGTCGCATGATTGTCGTAATTGTCCCATGAAAATAATTACGAATCGGTAACTTACGAATTACGAAAAGGCAAATGCCGCGCTGGTTTATTTTTTGGTTTGTTTGGAAAAAGAATTAACTTTGTAAAAAAATAAGAGGTTATGAAAATAAACAGGAAAAAGCTCGGCGAATGGTTAATGGATATTGCCAAGTATATTATATTACCGGCGTAGTTATAACATCTTTTTTTCAAAACTTAAAAGATTTATGGTTATTGTACACAATAGGCGCCGTTACAACGATTATCATATTAATCTTGGGTCTTATACTTATTGATGATTCTAAAAAATAAAATTATGGGAACAATTATTGGATGTGCTACCTTATTAATTATCGCCTTTGGCGCGTTGATTGCAGTAAAGCATCAAGAAAAAAACAAAACAAACACTCATTCGGCATAAGGGAAACCCCCGTTGCGGCGAGGTTCCACCTCATCGCAATTATCCCGACAGGTTCTACCTGTCGTTGAGGCAAAGCCTCAAAAAATAGAACAGCCGAGATTGGAAGTGTCCGTTGCACAACCTCTTTTTATTATTCTTTTATAAGCACATTAAAATTTCGGGATGATATTTTTTCGTTACATAATCAAAAATCAATTTATAAAAGTGCAATAAATCGTTTAAAGCAGTCATTTTAAAGTTCGCAATAGTATTTCTAATAGTATTAGTTGCGGATTTTATGTCTTTATACGCCACTAATTTCTTGAGATTATAGGCCATTGCTGCCAGCAAAACATGTTTGTCGGCTAAATCTATCCCTTTTGTGTAAACTTTTTTCATCGCTCTAAAATGCAACAATGTTCCCAAAACAGGCTCGACCGTTGCCCCTCGTAGGCGCATCATTCTTTTTCCTTTAAGTGTGTTCATACGTTTGGCCGCTCTTTCATAATATGGCTTGTCTGAGGTAACACTTATCTCTTTATATCCACGCTTGTTGGTGCAAGTTTCATGCAATGGGCAAGTTTTACAATCTCCTATTTGTGTCCGATAACTACGTGCAGTAACAATTCTATTTGCTTTTCTGTATATTCCCCTAAAATGTAATTTAACACCTTGACTACAAACATAACAATCGTTCTCTTTATTGTATGTAAAACCATCCTTTTCAGGATTGTATCCGCCATGATTGGGTATGTATGACTTAATATTTTGTTCTTCCAAATAGCGTAGGGATTTGCCACTGCTGTAATTGGTATCGGCCAACACCTCTTCTACTATTATTGCATTTCCTTTTAGATTTTCAATGGTCTGACCTACTATTGCTGCTGTACATTCGGAATCTTTTTGATCGGCAAAATCTGCCATAGCCCCGCAAATTACGTGATTTCCGGTATCCACGCTGATTTGTCCGTAATAATTCAACTGCGACACTTTGCCTTTCTTTTGAGAAACTCGAGCATCGGGGTCGCTTGTGCTTACAAATCTGTCGCTGTGTTTTTGCTCTCTATTGCGTTGTATTTTACCACTTTTATTTTCTTCATTTTCCCGAACTTCATTATAAAAGTCTTCACTCGCTTTTTCAACCAAACTATCCATAGCGGCATTTGCCTTGATAAAGGCGCTGTCAACCGCCTGCCTTGTGCCCGAAACCATCCCTTTTGAAATACATATTTTCAATATATGACGAAACATTTCAAGAAAAACTGCTTTGCCAAGAAGATTGCGGGTACGACTCAAGGTGCTGTGCCATGGCAGCGGCTCGTCAATATCGTAGCCCAAGAAAAAAAGCATATCCATGCGCATGGATGCTTGTTCTACTATTTTGCGATCGGAATTGATGTTTTCTAAATAACCTATCAGCATTAACTTGAAAAATACCTCTGCATCAATACTCTTTTGTCCTTCCGTACCGTAATAACATTGTGTCATCTTACGTAAAAACGACAAATCCAAGGTCTCTCTAAGTTTCCTGTAAAAATTATCTGTTGGCACTCGTTCCGATAACCGAAAACTTAGAAATAATTTCTCTTCATAGTCTTTCTTGCCTTGCATATCATTATCCTTTTATTTGTGCAAATATACTAATTACCAATAATATATGCAAATTCTTCTTAATATTTTTTAGTTGTGCAACGGACACTGGGAATCTCGGCCGAACAGAGGTGATTTTTCGCAATAAATTATAAACTATATGGGTCAACAATCTTTAATTCTTGAATATTTTTAAAATCACTATCACTAGTGATCAGCGTGAACCCATGGACAATAGCTGTTGCAGCAATAATGGCGTCAGGTATTTTTATCTTTTGAGATCGCCTTATTGCTACACACCTTGACACAATATCGGGAGAAAGTGTTAACACATTAGCATCGTCAACAAACATTTTAACAATAGCTTCTTTTTTTCTGTCTGAACTGCGCCACGATAATGCTTCAATTACTGTAATGACAGAAATATTGGGTATCTGATCAATGACCTTGCCGACAAAACGCATTGCTTTTTCAGTAAAGAGACCTGAAAAATAATTTGAGATAACATTGTTATCAATTAGATATTGTTCCATTCGCCACGCATTGTTTGGGTATGGGCATTAAAATCGCTAGCATCTTCTTGCGAAAACACATTCTTATATTTTTCAGAAAGTTTTGCTTCTGCAGGGATTGAATATCCCTTTAATACTTTTATCAAATGCAATTCTTCCAACTCGTGTAAGAAATATCGGGTTTTCGGATTGGTTATCTGTATAAGCATAGTGTCCATAAAGCAAATTATTTTAATGGTACAAAATTACAAAAAAATCCTCACACTACAATAAAACGCCTGTTCTGCCAAAATAGAATATCATCACATTAAGGTTTACTTCTTTTCCTTTTTGGCGCGTTTCAACATTTGGAGTTCTTCGCCCATTTGATCGCCAATGCCGGAGTTTTCTTCGGCGCGGCGGATAAGGTAAGGTAGCGTTTCTTTCACCGGGCCGTAAGGCACATATTTCGATACGTTGTAGCCCTTGCCGGCCAATCCGTACGTAAGGTTGTCGCGCATACCATAAAGTTGAGAGAAGGAAATAATCTGGTTGTCGGAACCAATTTTCCGCTCTCTCATCAGGTCAATTAACAAATCAACGCTTTCAATGTTGTGGGTAGCCGCGCAAAACGACACTTTGTCGAGGTGCTCCATGC